>JAITFY010000061.1 GCA_031281025.1 Treponema sp.
GTCGTAAACTATCTGCATATCTATAAAAGAGTGCGAACTGTCTTCCCATGATGTTAGCCCGGTTTTTATTTTAGAAAAAAACTGACTAAGAGCATAAAGGTCTGTTTTAAAAGAAAACAATTTACATTCCCGCAAAGATTCCTTTATCAGTGTAATTTTATCGGTTTCATCGTAAATGGTAAAATTTTTTCTGTATCCAAGAAGTTCATGGTTTTCTCTTATAACATTAAGGCCAAATGCATGAAATGTGCTGATTGTAAGGTTTTGCAGTTTTTTCTTTGTAAGGCTTTTTATCCTTGTTTCCATTTCGCGCGCTGCTTTATTGGTAAATGTAAGGGCTAAAATTGCCGATTGAGGGATTCCTTTTTCAAGCATATATGCGATCCGGTAGGTAATTACCCTTGTTTTGCCCGAACCTGCACCGGCAATTATAAGAACAGGCCCTTCGATTGTATGAACAGCTTTAAGCTGAGGTTCATTTAGTTGTGAAGTTATACTGAGTTTTGACATAGTTGATCTTTAATGTACTTCGCTATAGTAATCCCCGCCTTAGCGCGGTGGCTGATGCTGTTTTTTTCTTCGGCTGAAAGTTCGGCAAGAGTACGGTTTAATTCGGGAAGGAAAAAAATGGGATCATACCCAAAACCGCCGTCTCCCCTCATCTCGCTTTTTTTTACGATTTGCCCTTTAAAGGTTTCCTGGACAATAAAAAACCGGTCCATTTCAATTAGTAAAACCATTGTACACACAAAATAAGCGCTGCGTACTGGATTATCGCCTAATTCATCCAGCAATAAGAGGTTTTGTTGAGTGCTGGTTAGTTTATTGCCGTTTACTTCCCCGTAATTTGCGGAAAATACTCCCGGCTTGCCGTTTAGGGCATCAACGCAAAGGCCGGAATCGTCGGCAATGACAATATCCTCTTTGTCTTTAAGGATTTTTTTTAGTTCGCGTGCCTTTAGAAGTGCGTTTTCACAAAAAGTTGTGCCTGTTTCTATAGGGTTAAAGGAATATCCTTCTTCTACCGGGATTTTTAAAGTTGTTTGGACATTGTTTCCAATTAAAATTGCTTGGAGTTCCTTTTTTTTATGAAAATTATTTGATGCAAACCAGGTGTTCATATTACCATTCTAAAAGAGTATCGATCAATTGTATAGCCTGGTCGTATTCACCTATTAGTATATTTTTAAAAATTTCGTTGAGCGAATCTCCGAATGTTTCTATCTGGGTAAAATCCTGCAAGGTGTTAACAACATTATTTATTTCGGTAGGATCTAAATTATTTATTGCTGTCCTTAAGTTTGAAAGCCTGTCTTTGAGTAATCCCTTATCAAAGGAATTATTCTGAGTTTGCGGTGTATTTTTGGACAGGAAAGTGTTAATACTCAGTATAAGTGATTCTAAATCTTCAAGGAAAATATCATTATGGCTTTCAATGAATGTAAGGTTATCTGTTTTTCCTGCAATTTCCAGTGTTTTGGCAGTTTCAGATAACTTATCAGCTCCAATGATGGCAGCTGCACTTTTTAATGCATGTACATGAACTACATATAATGATATATCGTTTGTTTCAAGGCAGGTTCTTATTTCTTTTACTTTCTGTAAAGAATCTTTATAAAACAAAGACAATATTTTAAAATATCTTTTTATGTCTCCGCCTGTCATGGATATGCCTTTTTCTGTGTTCAATCCCTCAATTGTAATTTTGGGTTTTATATCATCGCGCTCAATGGCTGCACCAGGAAGAATAGTCTTTTGGGTACCCGAAGTACTGCCGGCAATTAATTGTTTTTCTTTTGGAATCCACTTTTGTAGAATTGTATTTAGGTTATTTAAGTCAATTGGTTTTGGTAAATAATCATTAAAACCGTTTTTTTCCAGTATATCGGCGGTATTAAAAACTGCATTGGCAGTGAATGCCACAATTGGTACATTTGAATAGTATGGATTTTGTTCACCTAATTTTCTTATATGAGATACAGCTTCTATACCATCCATTTCTGGCATCATGTGATCCATGAGTATTAAATCGTAATGCGCTTTTTGTATTTCTTCGATTGATTCCATGCCGCTTTTACATAATGTGATCTTTGGTTTATAAGGCTGCATTAATCCTTCGGCAACTTCTAAGTTTGTCATGATATCGTCAACTACCATTATTCTTGCATCTGGACAGATAAATTGTGATGAAGATTTTAGTCTTACAATGCTGGAAATGTTATCATAGTTATCATTTAAAAAATCGGCAATAGGTATGGAAAAAACAGGTATATTAAGAATTGCGACATCTTCGTCTATCAAAAGTTCATTGTATTCTATTATCACTGCAATTTTAATATCCTGTTTTTTTTGAAAGATTTTATTATATGCTTCCTTATACAATGCAGATGTTATAATAATGTGAGAGTATTTTTTACTTTCTAGTTGTTTTAAGAAATCAACTGCAGTAGAAACCAGTCTATAATTAATATTAAAATTATTAAGAGTCCTGGCAATGGAGTTGGCAAATGCTTCACGCCATTCGTAAACAAGAATGTTTTTTTCATGCGGTTTTAAAACGTTCGCAATTTTTTCGCTGGCAAGGATCTTTTGCGGCAGAATAACCGTAAAAGTACTGCCTTTGCCGTATTTGGAAGTAACGCTGATGCTGCCGTTCATTGCATTTACCAGCCTGTGCGTGATACCCAGTCCCAGTCCGCTGCCTTCGATACTTGTGTTTTTTACTATGTCCAAGCGGGTAAAACCGTTGAATAACTGCTCAATATTCTCTTGTTTTATTCCTTTTCCGCTGTCTGTAACTTCGATTTTTAAATAAACAATGTCGTTTTTTGTTGATTCAACATTAATAGAAAGAGCAACAAAACCATTATCAGTAAACTTTGCAGCATTACTTAACAAATTATGCAGTATCTGGCGTATTCTAACAGGATCACCGAATAAATTGTTTGGAATATTACTGTCGATATTGGCAACAAAGCGTAACTGCGCTTCCTGTATTCGTATTTTACAGACACTGATGATTTTATTAATAAGAGCAGAAAACGCGTATTCAGTTGGAGTAATTTCCAGCTTACCTGCCTCTATTTTTGAAAAATCAATAATATCATTTATAATGGACAAAAGATTTGTTGTAGCATGTTTAATTGAATGAAGATGTTCTACAGTGCTATGAGGAAGGTTTTCGCGCAGGGCAATTTCTGTGTTGCCAAGTATTGCATTCATGGGAGTTCGTATCTCATGGCTCATTCTGGCAAGAAAATCCGATTTTGCCCGTGTCGATTCTTCCGCAAGTTCTCTTGCATGTTCGGCGGCAATTCGTGCTTTAATGCTTTCTGTAATATTCAGAAAAAACACGATTATACCGGCGGCAATTCCCTCTCTATCCAGCATTGGCGTTACTTGTATTTTAAAGAAACCTGCAGATTCCTCTCTGCCAAAGTGAATCTCCTGCTCGGTTTCAAACATATGTTCTTTTTCAATTGCATCTTTGTATAATAGTTCAATTTCTTTTAATGAATTTTCGTTAACAATAGAGGCAAATAAATCATGAAACTGTATTCCTAAAATATCGTCTCTGTTAGTGATTTTATAATACTCAAAATAGGAATTACTTACATATAAAAGTTTTCCTTCTTTGTTAAAAAGCAGGATTGGGTTTGGGCTGTTTTCCAGTATCAGCTGAACATACATTTCCAGAGTGGTTTTTTCGTCCAGGCTGATTATCCGTCTGCGTTCGAGCTGTTCTATCATATTGTTAAACGCAATAGAAAAATCACCCATAAAATTAACGCGCTGGTTATAATTGCCTTTGGCTACCTGTTGTGTCTGCCATGTCAGATGTTTAAGCGCTGCATGCAAGGATTTTAACGAGGAGGAAATTTCGTTGCCCGCAGAGGGAATAAAGCAGTCAAGATTGCCAATGGATAGCTCTTTTGCAAGGTTTCTGATTTCTCCCATAGAATGGTTAAGAAACTGTAAACCTTTGCCGAATTCCTTAAAAGAATGCGGCAAAGTTTCGATATCAAGAGAGGCTTTTGAAGGTTTGTAAATTACATCATGCAAATAAGAGAAAAGTACATCAGCAACCAATAGTAACCGGTCTTCGTCTTCTGAGGGTTTTACCGCTGATTCTTTCATTTAATTTATATTACTCTTGAACTTCTGTAGTACATTTAAAACGGCATACTCGATCGCCGCTAGACCAGCAATCAATCTCTTTTACATAATACACCTTGCCTGTATATTCATTAAGAATACCGGCAATAAAACCTTCGTCATAATCACAGACTGTTTCATCTGTAATTGGAAGTCCAGAGCAATCAAGGTCTTCTGCAACCGTTAAGACAATATTCTGTGCATCATCATCGATTGATTCAATGCGCAGGATACCAACCTTTAAATCCTCAAGTGCCTTTTGTAAATTTGCAACAAAAGTATTAAGGTCTGCTGTTAAATCCAGCGAGTTTCGCGCAAATTCCGTACCGGCAAGTTTTCCGGCAGCGCGAAGATAACCATTTGCTTTTTCCCTGCCAAGATCTTTTGTTAGAACATCAAGCATGGTAAATTGCATAAGACGGTATACAAGTACCGGCATCCCTTCGCCAAGATTTTCGCGGCCTTCTTTGATGTCCCCAAGGTTTTCCCAGGAAAAAGTGCTGTGATCCTTTTTTTTGAATACATTTTCCATTATTCATCCTCCAATTCATCGATATATTCAACATAATCCAAAGAGCTGATTTCTTTGAATTTATCTGAAACACTTAAAAAAACGTCTACCAAGTCAGGGTCAAAATGTTTGCTTTTGTCATTAGTAATAATTCTGACTGCTTCTTCATGAGTAAAAGCTTTTTTGTATGGTCTGTCGGAAGTAAGCGCATCATATACATCGGCAATTGCCATCATTCGCCCCTGTAAAGGGATTTCTTTTCCTTTTAACCCTCTTGGATAACCGCTTCCATCCCATTTTTCGTGATGTGTCGCTATTAATATTTTTGCCTGATCCAAAAACGCACGTTCTGTAGTAATTTTTTTAATTCTGTCAATTACATTTTCACCGTATTCAACGTGCATTTTTATTTCGTCAAATTCCTCATGGGTAAGTTTTCCGGGTTTTTGAAGTACAATATCCTTAATTGATATCTTGCCGACATCATGAAGCTGTGCCGATTGTAAAATAAGATTTTTATCCCATTTGGATACTTCTTCCTTGTATAAATTGTTTTCCGAAAGCATGTTAAGTAAAATGCTCATGTAAAGTTCTGTTCTTCCGATGTGTTCTCCTGTAGAACCATCGCGGCATTCAACAAGTTCGGCTATTGTTCTTAAAAAAGCATTTTTTAATTCAACAACTTTTTGGGTTCTTTCCTCAACCATAAGTTGAAGATTATTATTAAAATTAACAAGCTGCTTTTTTTGTGATTCTACAAGCAAGTGTATTTCTATGCGTTTTATTAATAGAGGAGGGGAGAATGGTTTAATTATATAATCTATTGCGCCTAAAGATAATCCTTTTAGTTCGCTTTCTACATCACTTTGTGCAGTAAGAAAAACAACAGGGATATTTTTTGTTTCTTCTTTGTCTTTAAGTAATCTGATTGTCTCATAACCGTTCATTTCCGGCATTTCAACATCTAAAAGTATTAAATCGGGGGTATGGGTTTCCAGCATCTTTAAAAGGCGGATGCCGGAATTCATTGTAAAAACTTTATACAGCTGGCAGAGTGTGTCATTGCCAAGCGCTAAATTAGTTATATCATCGTCAACAAGAAAAATTGTTTTTTTTAATATGCTCATTTTAATCTCCCTGTTTAAGACTAAACACTCTGTTTCGTCCAGCTTGTTTTGCAAGATAAAGCCCCTTATCTGCAAGAGATATAAAATCGTCAATTGAATTGCATTGATCAGGTATTAGCGAATTTATGCCAATGCTTATTGTTATATTAAGAATATAATCGTCTAAATATTTAATACTGGAGTTCTCTACACTACTACGAATCATTTCGGCAAAATCTACGGCTCCAGATAATGGAGTGTTGGGAAGCAAAACGACAAATTCCTCTCCTCCCCAGCGGGCAGTAAAATCGCCTGAGCGTCTTAATGAATTAAAAAAGATTTTTGCAACTTCCTGCAGTACAAAGTCGCCGCATTGATGTCCGTATGTATCGTTAAGGTATTTGAATTTGTCAAGATCCATAATTAAAATGCTGATAGGAGTTTTTTCCCGTATTGCATGCTGCCATTCTATACGCAATCTATTGTCAAAACTACGTCTGTTGGGCAAGTTTGTTAATTGATCAATCATGCTAAGGTGTTCAATTGTTCGCAGTTGATTAATTATTTGTATTTGATTTTTCACACGTAATTTTACAATTTTGTCGCTAAAAGGTTTTGTTATATAATCGGCGGCTTCTAAAGATAAACCTTTTACTTCGTTTTCGCAGTCATCCAAACTGGTTATTAAAATTACAGGGATTTTGCAGGTTTCTTCGCTGTTTTTTAATTCCAAAAGAGTCTCATACCCGTCCATTATTGGCATTATAATATCCAGTAAAATAAGATCAGGTTTGTATTCTTTGGCTTTTTCTACAGCGCTTAATCCGTCTGTTGCGGTATAAATTTCATAGTCCGGGCCTAAAATATGAGTTAAGATTTGAACACTTAACCTATCATCATCAACAATAAGCAGGCAATTTTTGTTTTCTCCGTCCATTTTTATTATACTTTCCCCTTTTAATTATACTATAATAACCGGTACTTTGCCTACTGTTTCTTATTCCGGTACCCACCTATTTAGTACTTTTTCCAATTCTTCTTTGATAACCGGTTTGGATAAGTAATCGTTAAAACCTTTGGTTAAAAACATATCTTTATTATATGAATCAGTATTGGCTGTAAGAACAACTATAGGCAATTTTTCATATTCCGGCCCCATTTGTCTTATCTTTGAAGTTGTTTCAATACCGTCTAATTCCGGCATCAAATAATCCATGAAAACCATGTTATATTCATTGTTTTTAATTTTCTCGATGGCTTCCTGCCCGCTTTCTGCAGTATCAACAAAAAGATTGTAACTTAACAGTTTTTCTTTTATTACATAAAGAAGCATATCCATATCATCTACCAAAAGCACTTTTCCTCTTTTTTCAGAAACTTGCTCTTTAACTTTAACATTGTCAGATACTTTTGCTTCTTTTTCGTTTGAGAAAAGGGTAGATAATTTATTATGCAACAAAAGAAACTTTTCTTTAAAAGGATCAAAATTCGCATTACAATAGTCTATATCTTTATTATTTGAAGCGTTTTCCAATTCACGGGCAGTTGCAGATAGTGTAGTTGCGCCGATTATAAAAAGTGACGATTTGATTTTATGTATGATAATTAAAAAATTATTCAAATCTCCTTTTTTTAGATAAGCCGACATATTATCACATTCCAGCATTGTGTC
Organism: Treponema sp.; assembly: GCA_031281025.1. Classification (GTDB taxonomy): domain Bacteria; phylum Spirochaetota; class Spirochaetia; order Treponematales; family Breznakiellaceae; genus WQXQ01. Next base: position 7,445 of record JAITFY010000061.1, read on the forward strand.
GTCATAAAAGATTTTTAGCGTGTTACGGTACATGTTTTTATCGCCGGAAAGATTGTTTAAACCTGTTTCAATGTCTAATTCACAATTGTTTTTTACTTCATTAATAAAAGCTTCAAGTTCTTCTGTTTCATTAACGTTTTCCGGCCCGGTGGATTTTTGGATTTTATCAGCGGGAATCCATTGTTTAAGAACCTCATCAAGTTCATGTGTGTTTATTGGCTTTGAAAGATATCCATTAAAGCCGCTTGATAAGAATAATTCCTTAACACCGGAAACTGCATTGGCAGTTAAAGCTACAATGGTAGTTTGTTTTTTGTTTGCTTCTTTTTGTGATGGTTCGTTTTCCCAGGCCCGGATATTGGCAGTTGTTTCTACGCCATCCATTATCGGCATCATATGATCCATAAACACAATGTCGTACTCATTGTTGCTGGTTACAGAGTTTTTAATTTTTTCGATTGCTTCAAACCCGCTGGCTGCCGTATCAACTTGTAACCCATAAAGAGACAGTAATCCTTTTGCGACATAAAGATTCATGTCCATGTCATCTACAACAAGGACTTTAGCAGTAGACATGGAATAGCGAACAAATTGGTTTTTTTTGTTTTTGATTTCATGATTTTGACGGAATTGCAGCAATTTTTCTACTGTTTTTTCACCTAATGGCGCAAAATTATTGGAACCCTGAGGTAAACAGACGGTAAACACAGAACCTTTGCCGCTTTCGCTTTCCACATGGATATTACCGTTCATAAGTTGAACTAAATTTTGCGTGATTCCCATTCCAAGACCGATACCTTCGGTAGACCTGTTGGCTTCCGAATTAAAACGGGAATAATCTTCAAAGAGCATGTCTTTTTGTTCTTTTGTCATTCCTTGTCCGGTATCGCGTATGCTTATACTAAGAATAAAAGAATCTTGCTGTTGTTCTGCGTTAAACGATAATTCAACTTGCCCGGATTCTGTATATTTAAAAGCGTTTGAAAGCAGGTTATTTAAAATTTGTTTTATTCGAATTTCGTCCCCAATTAAAAAAGATGGAATATTTTTATCAACATTAAGGGTAAATTCTATTGGTTTGTTTTCGAATTTAATCATATTCAGAAAAACAGTATCATTTATTAAACTGGAAACATCGTAAAGGGAAGGCAAAAGTTCAAGCTTTCCTGCTTCTATTTTTGACATATCCAGAATGTCATTGATAATGCCCTGAAGTAAATCGCCGGAATTATAAATTCTGGAAAACGCTTCTCTATGTTCCGGTGGTACTGTTTCACTTTGAAGGTGAATTTCTGATATTCCCAAAACAGCGTTTAGAGGCGTTCGTATTTCATGACTCATTTTTGCCAAAAAAGATGACTTGGCTTTATTGGCTGCTTCTGCAGTACTAACTGCAGCTTCCAAACTTTTTTGAAGTTCTTTGAGTTCTTTGATTTGCCTTATAATTTGCATCTGATTTCGAACTCTTGATTTAACAACCTTGTTGCTAAAAGGTTTATTTATAAAATCTGCAGCTTCAAGCGCAAGGCCTTCTTCTTCGTCTTCAACTTTGTTAAGACCTGTAATAATAATTACAGGGATATGACGGGTTCTATCTGATGACTTTAGTTTGGCAAGTACTTCAAACCCGCTCATATCCGGCATGATAATATCAAGCAAAATAAGATCGGGGATAAACTTTTCTGCCAAGTTTAATGCGGAAGATCCGTTTTTTGTCAGGTATAAAGTATACTCAGGACTTAAAATGCTATTAAGAACTTCAAGGTTTAACTTTTCGTCGTCTACGACAAGTATGCTGTTCTTTTCGACATTATCCATTGCAATACCATCTTATGTCGCTTTGTTATCTTTAAGCCAATTTTTTATATTATCTATTAATTTTTCTGTGTTATTAATAAAAGTATCATTAATGGCAAGTATGCCAGATAAATTACCCTCTTTGGCCATCATTTCCAGTTGTTTTGCTGTTTTATGTGTTTCTTCAGCGCCAATATACTCACTGATGCTTTTGGCGCCGTGAGCGCAGATCATGTAATCCTGCATTTTTTCTTGTGTTACATTTCGCATAATATCTAATTTTTTAGACATATTGGAAGTAAAAAGATTCAGTGACTGCAAATAAATTGACAGCTCGCCGTCACAAAACGACAGTCCACTGTCAGCATTTAACCCTGGTATATTTATCTTTGTATTGCTCATAATAACTCTCTATATGTTTTTTCGTTCAAGCATTTTTCCAATCCTGTCCAACAATTCGCTTTTTTTGGAAGGTTTCATTATGTAATCTGCGGCGCCAATTTTTAATGAACGTTCCCTGTCTGCAGGATCTTCCGAAGATGTAAATATCGCTATAGGTACACCATGTAAATTACTAAGCGCTTTTAATCTTTCGTAGGTATTCCACCCGTCAGTATCAGGCATTGTTAAATCCAGTAAAATGATTGATGGATCGAGACCCTGATAGAGGAGATTTAAAGCTTCTTGACACGAAGTTACCGTAATAACATCGTATGTTTCGTCCAGGAACTTTGTTGTCATTTCCAGATGCATTGTATCGTCGTCGATCATAAGTACTTTTTGTTTTTCGTTACCTGTTGTAACTTTGAATTTCTTTGTTTCGTTTCTAAGATCTTCAAAGTTTCTGTTGTTTTCCGAACTCATGGAAAGCACATGGGTTACCGTATTTTTTATTTCTTTTAAGGCGCCGTCTACAATTTGGTTCATGCTATTTAATGCTTCATTGCTGAGCGAAATAAACTCATCAGTTTCCCTGATTAAGTCCCCCCCTGAGCTGGACATATCTTCTGATCCCTTTTGGACAGATACAGTAATTTCTTTAAGGCGGCCTACAGATTGCAGTATTTGCTGACCTCCAACTTCCTGTTCTTCCATAGCATGGCGGATATTTAATTCATGTTCGGAAACTGTTTTTACCTCTGCATCTATATTGCCAAAACGTGCAAGAACCTCATCGGAAGATCTTGTAATACTGTCAATGGATGCTTTTATTTTCTTTAACATACTTGCCGTTGTTTTGGATTGTTTTGCCGATGATTCTGCGAGCTTACGGATCTCGTCGGCAACAACTGCAAAACCTTTGCCGGCTTCTCCGGCATGAGCAGCTTCAATGGCGGCGTTCATGGAAAGCAGGTTTGTCTGGCTTGCAATGTTGTCCATTACCGAGTTAATCTCCAGGAGTCCTTCTGAATCGCGTGCAATTTCCTGTATTTCCTGTACTACTGCCTGGACTGCTGTTCTGCCGCGCTCGGATGCTTCTGCAAGGTTTTTAACATTTTTGCTGTTTTCCACCAGCGTTCTGCTTACCGAGTGAATATTGGCAGTCATTTCTTCGATTGCCGAAGACGATGTGTTTACGCTGCTGCCTTGCTCTCCTATCAAATTATTAAGCAGTTCAATGCTGGTTTTAATGTTGTCCAGCGCTTTGTGAACTTCGATAGATCCTCTTTGCTGCCTTCCTTCCAGGCCTTTTATATCTTCAAAATTAGCAGAAATTTCATCGACCGATTGTGAAGTTTTATTCATATTGACAGAAAGTTCATATCCGGTATTTGTAAGCGCATTAACTTTGTATTTAATTACGCTTACAAGTTCTTTGATATTTCCCAAAGTTTTATTAAAGTACTGCCCCAGTTCTCCAATTTCGTCTTTTCTGGTAACTACAATGTGTTTTGTAAGATCCCCTTCGCCTTCGGAAATGTCTTTTAACGTATTTGCTACGCGGATTACAGGTTTTGCAATAGACCTTCCAACTACAAAAGCGATCATGAGTCCTAAAATGATAAATGTTAAGCTAATTAAAAAGATAACAATGCGTTTTGCAGCAAGTTGATTATCCACGTCTTTTTTCTCGATAACGCTGAAAAGCAGCCAATTAAAATCGGGAACTTCTGCATATTTACCTATAAGGTTTTTACCTTGATAGGTGTAGTTGGAAAATCCGTTTCTTTCAATTAGGGCATTTTCTACCATGTCTGCAAACGCTGTATAATAAACATCTATTTTTGCTTCGTTAATGGGATTAAATTGTCTTGTAACAAGGTCTGTGTCTGGATGCGCTATGATTGTTCCTTCATTATTGACAAGAAAATTGTAAGCGCTTGGCATGCTGCTTTTTAAGCTGGCTACTAAATTGGAAAGCGCCAGGCCTCCATCCATTCGGCCTATCAAAACTCCAATTACAGGCGCTCCAGGGTTATCGTTTTGGAATACCGGTGTGGCAAACATTACAACAGGCTGCCCTGTGGCACGGCTAATTAGGACATCCGAAACTGCATTTCTGCCGGAAAAGGCCTTTATTATATAATCTCTGTCGCCCAGGTTTGCTGTTGCAGGATCCAAAACATAACGGGTTAAACCGCCAGGGTACACTATACCAAGTTCCAAAAAACCCAAACGATGAACATCGGGCAGCAAATTAGGCTGGATTATTTCCCAGTCCATTGTACGGGTACGGGCGCGATTGGAAACTTCCCATAACACATTGAGCCGGCCCGCAATCGTTGCACTCAATAATTCAGCGTTTGATTCATTGTTATCGCCTATTCCATCGATAATGGTTCTTTCCAGGGTGCTGGAACTGATTTGTAAAGCAATTAGGCTTATACTGGCAGATGTCAGTAAGGTGACAATCCCAAAAACGAGTGATATTCGAATACTTAGTTTCATACTCTAATTATCATTTATTATTGTAATTTTATCAAGTACTATTTTGGGGAGTGGAGGATTTGAACCTTCGAAGGCTGCGCCAACAGATTTACAGTCTGCCCCATTTGACCACTCTGGAAACTCCCCGTAGCTGTATTATATCGAATACTCTTTTTTTTTACAAGTGCTTTACCGGTTGTTTTGCAGTACATTAATTATCCCATCGATTGCCCAGGAATTTATAACCGCAAGACGTTTGGAAATTGCGGAGTCTACATGAATCCTTGAAGCGAAAAAATCAGAAATGTCAGTGCCGGCAATACTGTAAATTAACACGCCTTCCTGGATGGGCTCAAAATAGAGCTGGGCGACAAACCTGTTCTCTCTGATTACAGGGACAAAATAGTAAGACATGCTTCTAAAATTGGATAGAGTATAACGCAAACCGTTTCGAAGCACTGCCATTTCACCGCGATAAAAGGTATTCCCAAAATTGGCATCCCGCAGGCGGATAAAAACTGTTTCTGTCTGCGGCAATCTGGCTGCCGGAGGGGGATCGGGAATAACGGTCGTCTGCCTGTCGCTTACAATACGAGTGGCTTCCTCGAACAGCGGAACTGCCTGGTTTCTTGTCGCTGAATCGTACAGTCTTCCGCTAAGGTTTCTGACATTTCCCAGCGCATTATAAATATCAAGAAGTTCTGCAGTACCGTAGTGCAAAGGTAAAATCGAAATGGATTCAACCACATAACCTGGATTTCTGCTTAACACCATATTGACAATTTGCGGTTCTAAATTGGCTGATCTTTGTGCGAGTATGACAAATCCTCTTTGTTTACGGCTTGCTCTGACATATCCCGAATCTGAGAAAACAGCTGTTCGTATTTCTTCGTCTAATCCCGGAAATATTTGATCAAAAGCACGTAATTGTGCAAAAGCACAAACTGCACAAAACATAAAAATTACTGCGATTAATTGTTTTTTCATTTTAATAAGCACCTTTTCCAAAAATTACTACACCAAAAGTTTTAAAAATTATCCATAGATCAAGCCATACAGACCAGCTTTGCATATAATAAATATCGTATGCAACTCTGTCTTGGTAATCTGCATCTGATCTTCCTGAAACCTGCCACATGCCGGTAAGCCCAGGAGTAGTTGAAAAAACACGCAGGAAATCTTCTCCGTATTTTTCTATTTCTTCATCTACAATAGGGCGGGGGCCGACAATAGACATTTCGCCTTTTAATATATTTATAATCTGTGGGAATTCGTCTATACTGGTACGCCGCAGCAACTTACCAATACCGGTTATTCTTGGGTCATTAAGAAGTTTATGGGTCTTTTCCCATTCGGTTTTTAATTCCGGGTTTGTTTCCAATAGTTTTTTTAATTTTTCATCGGCATCCACTGCCATAGAACGGAATTTATACGCATTAAAATGTTTTCCGTTTTTACCAAGCCTTTTTTGTTTATAAAAAAGCGGGCCGGGTGATGTTATTTTTATTAATAGAGCAATCAGTAAAATGAATGGAAGAATTAAAAGTCCGCCAATAACCACAAGGGTGATATCCAAAATGCGTTTTATTAACAAGTTAAAGGAAAATTTTAGTTTGTTGCTTGTATCAATGCCCAAAACTCCGGAAAAATCGCGGACAGACATCCAGATACTGGAAATGTTAAAGAAGTTAGGAATAAGCACATTATAACGAAAAGCGTTAACAGATGTATTTTGCAAATGTTTTAATTTTTGAGCATCAAGTTCCGGCATGGCAATTATTGCCATTTTGATATTGTAGCGTTTTACAACTTCCGGGCCTGCAGAAAAATCATGAATTACCGGAATGCCTAAAATTTCGTCGCTGCCCAGCGGGTTATCATCCAGAAATAAAACCGGTATATAGCCGGTTCTGATACTTCTTTGCAGACATTCGGCAACCAGTTTTCCTGTGTTGTCTGAGCCGTATATTACAGTTGGAATACCGCCCAATCTTGTTTTATGTAAAAACCAGTGAGTAGCGCTTCTTGCAGTCAGCAGAGTTATTGTAGAAAATATGCCGCTGATAAGAAAAGCAGTATTAACAGAATCCCATACACCGCGCTCAATATAACGGGATAAAAATATTCCTCCATAAGCAATAAGTGAACCAATAAAAAACCGCCTCATTTCTTCGGAAGGGGCCATCGAAATACCCGGGTATAATTTATGAATCTGAAAAATTAGAATGAAAACCGGAATATACGGCCAATAAGTTACGAAAGATTTTGCATTGATGATACCGGGGGTGTCAATAAAAAAACCATAAATTCTAACCCAAAAAAAACCCCAGGCGAAAGTTAACATAATTGCAAATATATCGGAAAAGATAAAGGCAGTTGTAGTAAGAGCGGAACTTGTACGTCGATACCTTGATCTGTACCAAATATCAAAATCAGTTAATGTCATTAATACTAAAATAACTCAGATTGCATTTTGTTTCAAGATTAATTACAAAAATTGCAGATTATATATATGTATTGACATTATGAAAAGATATAAATATATTACCATAAGGGGTAAATAATGCTAAAAAAAGGTGTGCTTTTTCTTTTTATATGTTTTTCAATTCAGGTCTTTTTATACTCTCAAACCCATATTGCTGTTCCGCTTGGACATCCGGTATATATTGCGCTTGAACAGGCTCAAATGCGGGGGCTTTTCAGGCCTCTTCCCAATGTAAAGCCATATACAAGAGCTCAGGTTCTTTCAATCATAGATGAAATTCTTGATAACGATAATAAGCGCAGATTTGGCAGGTTATCCGAAACCGAACGCAGGATATTATTGCAATTTAAAGACGATTTAAGCCCGCCCAGAGAAGGGTTGGATTTAATCAGGGGTACTTATTTTACAGAACATGATTGGAACGGCACTTATTTTTCCGGGCAGTTGGGTTTTGGAATGGATATGATTTTTTCCGGTTCTTATTTTTCTTTGGGCGGCGGATTAAAAGATACTACTCCTTTTCCGGAAGATTTTGACGATCTTACAGGTTTTGAAGGGGCAGCGCATCCTGCATCTGGCGATGGTTTTATGGGTTTTGAAGTAATTCCCTCTGTCTCATTTATTGGCGATCTTGGCAGGAAAGTATCTTATGGGCTTACGCTTGGCATTTGGGTAGGCAGAACTCCCCGCACAATACAGGGAACATATTTTAGCTCCAGATTGGATAGAGAAGCCAGGCGTACTTTAGTTACTTACAGCGAGCCATTAACGTTTTTTCCTTTTACCTACATGAAACGATGGGACGGTTATGTGTTTCCTTCTGACGATCTTTCCACAAGCGGGATGGTAGCCTGGCCTGATGGGGATCTTTTTTTGGGTTATTATATGATGCCGGAATTGGCGGGTACATTACTTAACGGTCATATATTTTACAGATTTGCAAGGCTGGAAAGGGAATGGGCAGGAATGTCAAATAGCTCAAGCCTTGTTTTAAACCAGACGGCTCAGCCTTTTTTGGCATTTGAAACTGTAATTCAGCCTTTTCCCTGGATTTCATTTTCGTCGTTGACAGGTGTTTTGGAGTATCATAATGCGGTGGGCGGCAAAAGCGCCGAAATTGAAGAAGTTGCCAGGACTTTTCAGAATGCGTATTCAATCGTAATGCTGGAATTTAATATAAACGAATATTTTTATACAGGTTTTGGAAGCTCTGTTGTTTGGCCTAAAAGGTTTGAACTGGGATACATTTTCCCGTTTGCGGATAATTTTATTTATCAAACGAATATTGGCGATTTTGATAACATGGCATTATTTTTTAATTTGCAGGCACAGTATCCTGGAATAGGTAAGCTTTGGTTATCGGTTTTTATTGATGAAATGAGCCCAGCAAGCGGGTTTTTTCAACTTGCAAGAATGATGTATGCTTATCAATTTGGAGGGGCTTTCCAAATACCCTGGCTGCCGTTTTCGTCCATAAAGGTAAGTTATTCAAAAAATGAACCGTACAATTATACTCATATGCGTATTAGAGCTCCCTGGTACGGTGATGATTTATTGATGGAAACAAATACAGTTAGTTTTGGAAAAGCTTTAGGTTATTATATTCCGCCAAATTCAGACGAGTTTCTTGTTCGCTTTGAGATATTGCCTTTCCCGCAAAGCATGGCCAGCCTGCAATACCAGTTGATAAGGCATGGATCAACTTATGGCGACAGAGCAGTGGAAGGCAGTTCGCTTTGGTCGGAACTGCTTGGTCAAAGAACAAATACAAAGAAATTCTTCTTACAGGATGGCGCGTACCAATGGATGCACATTGTAAGATTCAGGTGGGAGCAATCTCTTACAGGGTTTAACTTCCCCGTAAGAACATTTGCCGAAATAGGAGGAGTGTATTCTTACTTTACAGATATTTTTGATAATGACGGGAATATGATTGAACCAAATTCAAACAAAAAAGGAAAGTTCAAAATTATAAATACACCCCATTATCCACATTCACTTAGCTTCATTGGAGTGTTTGGAGTAAGGATATTTCCAAAGTTTTAGGTTGTTAACTTTCTGTAATTTTTGGCATTCATGATAAGCATCTGCAGGCGATTTTCTATGTTGGCAAAACTTACATCGGGGTCGTAGTCCAACGGCAGAATCTGAACGCCTGGATAGTGTTCTTTTATTTTTTTCATAATGCCGCGGCCGCAAATATGGTTGGGGAGACAGCCGAACGGCTGTAGTATTACAAAAGATCGTATGCCTTTTGCGGCATAATGAAGAATTTCTGCTGCAATCAAAAACGATTCGCCTGATAGAATTGAATGATGTATTATATGATCACTTAACTTGGCCAATTCTTCCAAAGTTACATCAAGCTCATACAATGGATGCCTCGATGCAATTTTGTCAGTGTGTTTTACAGCGAAGTCCATAAATTTATTGCCTATCTTTGCATACAAAGTGTCGTACAGGGAATGTTTTACCTTGAATTCCTTTATTTCTGCAACTGTATGATTCAGGAAAAGATGGCGGTAAATACCGCCCATTCTTGGGAATAATACTTCCATTCCGTTTTTTTCCAGATATTTTTCAACTTCCTGATTAGAACCAGGATGAAATGTAAGCAGATATTCGCCCTGTATAAAAACCTTTTCTTTTAATTTTGAACGGTCATAACCAACCTGGCAAAGATCATTGATGGCTTTTTTGAAAGGTTTAAAAGAACCAGGAATCCCGCCTTTTGCAATACCATCGGCAATTTCCTGAAATGCATTCTCTGTAACCTGATCTGTTTCTCCCTTCTGTAATTCGTAAGGGCGTATTTTTCGTCTAAGGTATTCAAGTGAGTCCGCCTGAATTATTCCCCAAACAACATTTGCATAGGTTAGATGGGTAAGACCCATACCAGGATGCGCCTTTTTTAAATCAAACGTATCTGTAGAAATTACAGGCACCTGGGGGAATCCGGCATCGTCAAGGGCTTTTCTTGTAAGAGGCATATAATTTGCAAGACGGCAATCGCATAAAACCTTGGGCGCTCCTACTACTGTGTTATCGGGGTCGTACTTCCCGCTTTTAAGCGCAAGAATAGCTTCACCAATTACAATTTGCGCCGGCAGACACATGTCGTTATGCACATATTTTTTTCCCATTGATATTGCTTGTGCCCCGCCCATAGGAAGAGGTTCTGCCCTGTATCCGTCTTTGATAATACTGCCGGTTAATATCAGGCAAAATGCCCTGCTTGCATTTGGAATAAGGATTGTTTTATGTTTATCTGTTTTTCTAAGTTTAACAGGGTAGGGGTCGCCCAGTTTTTTTGCGTTAAACGTAACTGTTTTGCGGCGGGTTATTACTGTTTCTGTAAATGAACGTATTCTAATGCGTAATGGCCCTGCAATTTCGCTTTCATCCATTTTTAGTATAAGAGGGGATTTGCCGGAAATCTCTTTCATGATACGTTCAATTTCGTCGGTATAAACCGCATCATGACCGCAGCCAAAGCTAAAAATATCCACATACTCCAGCGCCGGATGTTCTGCTGCAATTATTGCGCCGGAAAGAAGCCGTCCGTGATTATTATTGGTTATTTCAACTCTTGATTTATTCAGCGCAACTTTTCCAATACCGGGAAGAGAATCAAGGGTTAATACAGGTATGCCCATACTGGTAAAATAACGCGACAAATTATGATTGATATGTTCGTCATATTGATAATGCCGTCCTGCAATAACAACGGCAAATTCATTTTTGGAATGTGTATCTTCGATTATTTTTCTGCCGTTATCCGTCATGATGCGGTTAAAATCGTCAAGGGCTTTTTGTCCCTGTTTAATTGCAGCAACAACGGTTTTTTTGGGTATGTTAAAAGTTTTCTTCATAAAATTGCAGAGCTGAATACATTGATCTCTTTTGGAAAACCAGTGGAAAATTGGCGTATCAAAAGGAATGTTATGCTTTTCTTCCGGGTTATTGGAAAATTTTATGGACAGGGGGTAACCCTTTAGTACAGGACATGTAAAGGTGCTAAAACGCTCGGGGTTATCCGGCGGCAGCCTGTTTATCTGGGGAAAGAAAATACGGTCTACCTTGTTTTGGATTAAATCTTCTATGTGTCCATGAGCGAGTTTTGCAGGGAAACAAACTGTATCGGAAGCGACATACTGTAAACCATTTTCGTACAATTGACGGGAACTTTTGCGTGATACTCTGGTTTTGAATCCAAGAGCTCCCCAAAAAACCTTCCAAAAGGGCATATCCCTCCAGAAATCCAATACACGGGGAATACCAATAGTAGTATCATTGAGCGGTAACAGTTGGGTAAAAGGGTAATCCTTAAAAATGAGTTCATCGCGTATTTTGATCATGTCGGGGACTGAATTCATTAACGATGTTCTTTTATTTAACTCTTTGAGTAATTCCGGGTCTTGAGCATCGCCAATAAGTTCACCGCGTTCACAGCGATTACCGGTAACCCATGTAGTATTATTGGAAAAACGCACCAATGTACGGTTACAGTTATTACCGCAGAATTGGCAGATAACATTGCCATCCTGAGTATAGTTAAAATCTTTTAAAGCTTCAAAACCAATAAAACGTGTTTTTCCGCTTTTTCCATGAGGTGAAGTATAGCCGTTTTCTGTAATTTCACGTTTTGTTAAAAGGGCGATACCGATAGCTCCCATTTCTCCCGGAAAAGGAGAGCGTATAACATCTTTGCCAAGATATTGTTCAAGCGCTCTTAATACGGCATCATTTTTTAAGGTACCTCCCTGCACTACAATTTTTTCTCCAAGTGCGGCAGTACTTGATGTTCTTACTACTTTGGTAAATACATTTTCTACAATCGAACGGCAAAGCCCTGCCATTATATCGTCTGCCTGCTTGCCGTTTTTTTGCTCTGTGATAATTGTGCTGTTCATAAAAACCGTGCAGCGGCTTCCCAGCACCGCAGGATTTTTTGAGTTAAAGGCAGCATCTGAGATTCTATCGACAGGAATATTAAGGTTGTTTGCAAATGTTTCCAAAAAAGAACCGCAGCCGGATGAACAGGCTTCGTTAACAATTATATTTGTAATTATTCCATCTGAAATACTGATGGCCTTCATGTCCTGACCGCCGATATCCAGAATAAAACTTACACCCGGGATATACTTTTGCGCTGCGGCAGTATGAGCGACAGTTTCTACAGTGTGAAAATCCGCTCCCAATGCCTTGTCAAAAAGCAGTTCGCCGTAACCTGTGGTTCCCAAAGCGATTATCTCAAGGTTGATACCTGCACTTTGATATTTTTCAAACATATCCAATAAGGCTTGTTTGACAACCTTTAAGGGCTCGCCGTTATTTGGGCTGTAAAAAGAGTCTACTACATTTTCATCTTTGTCTATCAATACAAACTTGGTTGTAGTAGATCCGGCATCAATGCCGACAAAAACCTGTAATTCTTCTTTTTTATGTTTTATTGCTTGATCTTTGATGTCTTGTATTTTGTGACGCGCCATAAATTCAAAACGTTCAGCATCGGTATCAAAAAAATTAAGGTTTGGTATACCGGAATTGCTGAATACTGTTTCGCGGTATCTGGAAAGGGAAGATATCGCATCGTGTAAATTTTGTTCATTAAGAATAGTGCTTGTTTCCTGCGGATTATTAAACATTTCGTTAATGGAAAGAGCAGCGCCATAGGCGATAAAGAGCTCGGCTTTTTTGGGCAAGATAATGTCAGTATCAGAAAGCCCAAGCCGCTGCGAAAAAACTTTGATTAATGTGGGGTTAAATGTAAGAGGCCCGCCTTCAAAAACAACAGGCGGTTTAATTTCCAGCCCTTGTGCAAGCCCGCCAATGGTTTGTTTGGCAATTGCATGAAAAGTAGAAAGAGCGATATTGGGGAGTAAGCCGCCCTGGTTTAACAATGGCTGAATATCGGTTTTGGCAAAAACACCGCAACGCCCGGAAATATCGTAAACCTGAGTGCCTTTGGCGGCAAGCGCATCAAACTCTTCTATGGGGATGCGTAAAAGGGAAGCAACCTCATCGATGAACGCTCCGGTTCCTCCTGCACAGCTTCCATTCATGCGCATGTCTCCCGCCATCAGGCGGTTTGTAGTTTCATCATGGTAAAAAAATACGATTTTTGCATCCTGCCCGCCCAATTCCAACGCAACTCTTGCCTGCGGATAAAAATTCTGCACGGCTATTGAATTTGCTACAACTTCCTGGATGTACGGCGCACGGAGGAAATCGGCAATGGCTTTGCCGCCCGAACCGCAAAATGCCATCTGGTATTGCTGGTTGGGGAAAAGAGATACGATTTCCTGCAGAAAAGCTCGTACCTTATCGCTTTGACCGGCATAATGCCATTCATAACGTGAGAAAAGTACTTCTTTTGTGTCAGGCTGAATTACTACTGTTTTAACCGTTGTAGAGCCTACATCAATTCCAATATGTAACATATAAATTATTATCTAAAAGTATTATAAATGAAAACTGGCAGAGATAGAAGCTTGTCCACCCAAAACATTACCTTTAACATGATTATTATTAATCGAGTAAATCCCGGTGATATTGGCTTTTATCCCAAGCCATGAATGTGGTTTCCAGCCTGAGCCAAGAGAAAGAACCAATTTGTTCTCGACAGTTCCTGTAGGGGTTCTTTCTTTCATTATTAACCTGCCGGTATCCCAATTCCAAAGCATCCCGTTTGCCTTGTCATTTTTATTGTGCTCGCCGCTTGCGATCCACGAGAAGCGTCCATTAAAATTCAGCTTATCATTATTAAAAAAGCAACCGCCAAAAGTTACTGCAATTGTATCACGCGGGTATCCCAGAAAATAATAATTTTCCAGCCTGTCCATTTGAATAAAGCTGGCAAACGGAGAAGAAAGGATACTCAAATAAGGGTCTGTATAAATGAACTCTAAAAAGAATACCGCACCCCAGCCATTTAAAGAATGTGCATACTGAACTCCGGCCATCCAGCCTAGAGCGTTTGGGTTTTCATCATTTTCGCCTGGGAAGGTAAGCTCATTCATAACAAATTGGCCATAACAGGCAAGGTTTTTAAAAATACTCCAGTTTACTTCTAACGATAAATAAGAGCCGATCATATCACCGTTATTCGGCTCCCATTTGGGATAATCATTCCACGCAAATAAATCATGGTAAATAACCATTGGATTAAAGTATCTTATGCTAAACGGAGAATTGCCGGCCATTATTCCTTCCATAAGGCCGATGCTTACTTTTTTAAATAATCTAAAATCAAGACGGTGAAGATAAAAATACCGCTGCATGGTATGCTGCAAATTATCTGAATTTTTCCAATCATCAGGAAATGCGTTTCTTTGCGGATCAAATAAATTATCTGTTAATGTAAGCGGCAGTTGATTTACAATAAAAGAATATTTTACATTCGAAGAAAAAAACGAAAGACGTGCAAAATCATAAAAGGGCGAATTATCGGAAAAAGTAAGGCTTCCTGTGTGGCCTGTTCCCCAATACAGGCGGTCCCGGCCAATTTGGAAATTCCACCAATTGCCTGTAGCAACGGCAAATGCACGCAAAGACATATTATGGCTTATTTGATTATATCCAAAAGGAATATTAAAACTAAAATTATCTTCGTTGTAAAAGCGGGAATTAATTGCAAAAATAGGTTCAATATACAATTGAATTTTTTCTGCAAAATATAAACGCAGCGGCAAAGAAACTAAAGGCGGAATATGTGTATAACGTGGATACGATATTTTGGAATTAAAATTTGCCCTTGTTTCCAACGTAGAATTAATATCAAATAATAAAGAAAAGTTTTCTTCCGAAAATAAAATGCGCGACTGCGGCACAAGACTTTTTAGTAAACGGTAATACGCTTCTTTTCCTGCTTGGGAAAGTTCTTCCTGGTTTATATCATTAAGGAAATTTTTAATTTCTCCGGGAGCAAGCGGGGGAGAGAACGACAGAAAAGGAATATTCGATTCCAGCGAAAGAAAACGAATATCTTCCAGAACAGGATCTCCTGTTAAAATCATATTAAAAGGAACTGCAAAAAGAACAGGAGTTAAAATAAAGAAAATAATTAAGGAAAAAACATTTTTATTCATGGATTAGTACCGTAAGCTAACAGAAAAAGAAGCTTGTCCGCCAATAGCAGTATCGCCCTTTTGGTGATTATTATTGATTGAGTAAATCCCAGTAATATTTGTTTTAAAACCAAGCCATGTATAGAGTTTCCAGCCTGCTCCAAGCGAAAGAATGAATTTGTTTTCTGCTATTCCTGTGGGTGTATTTTCTTTAAAAGCTTCTGTACTTCTTTTGTAATTCCAAACTAAACCGTTTTTATTATATTCTCCGCTTGTTATCCATGAAAAATCTGTGGAAAAGGATAATGTATCATTATTAAAAAACCTTGTTCCTAAAGTTAATGAAATAGTATCTCTTGAATAACCTAAAAAATAGTATTGGTCATAACGATTTTGCTGTATAAAACTGGCATGGGGAGAGCTAAGAATATTAAAATAAGGAGATGTATAAAAAAATTCAATAAAAGAGATAGAAGCCCAGCCATTAAAAGAATGGGTATATTGAAAACCGGACATATATCCAATACTGTTTGGTTGAGGGTTATCGTACCATGGCAGGGCAAATGTGTTCATGGTCATTTGTCCGTAAACTGTTGATTTTTTAAAAATATTCCAGTTAACTTCCAGCGATAAAAACGATCCATTTACATGCCCTAAGCTCCATTCTTTTCCATCGTAAGGAGAATTCCATTGGTCATAGTAGTCCCATGAAAAAAAAGAATGAAAAACAATAAAAGGATTAAGATACCTTAATTCCAGCGGAGAATTGCCAGCCATTAAACCTTCCATAATGCCAATGCTTAATCTGTTAAACAAAATAAAATCAAAACGATGAAGATAAAAATAACGATGATTAGAAAGCGTTAAATCCGAAGGAGGGTCATCCCAAAAAGCGGGATCATCCCAGGGGGAATTATTAAAAGTTCTTTCATCAAAAAGATTACGTGTAAGCTTAAGTGGAAGTTGATTTACAATAAAAGAATATTTAAATTTGGGGGAAAAAACAGAAAATCGTGCAAAATCAAAATACTGCGAATTATCATTAAAAGTAAGGCTTCCGGTGTGTCCGGTTCCCCAGAAAAGACGGTCGCGCCCGATTTGGAAACTCCACCAGTTGCCGCCTACAGCCGCAAAAGCTCTTAAAGGATTACTTTCATCATAATCAGGATAACCGCCTACAGGTATATTTGTTCCAAAAGCCCCTGAGCCGTATAAAGTTGGTCTCATTGTAATAGATGGTTCAATAAAAAGCTGAAATGTTTCGGCAAAAAACAAATTAACTGGAAAAGCAAAAAAAGGCACAATATTTGGATTTTGCGGAAAGCCGCTGACATCTGAATTAAAATTTGCTCTAACTTCTACTGTAGAATATATATCAAAAGAAGAAGTAAAATATCCGTTAGAAGCTCTGTTTACAGAAGGAGAAAGCCTTCTTAAAACCCGGTTGTAGGTTTCTCTTTCAAAAGCATTAAGTTCATTTTCGTCGATGGCTTCCAGAAAATCCTTGATTTCACCTGGAGCAAGCGGAGGACTGAATGACAAAAAAGGTTTCCCGGATACAAGCGATAAATAGCGTATATCTTCCAGTATAGGATCCCCTGCAGGAATCATGTCTAAGGGTTGGGCAAAAATAATACTGGTTGTTAATAAAAACGTTAAAATAAAAATAGGTGTTTTCATTTTCGTATCCTTTCGTTAATAATTTGATTCATTTGATCAATAAAAATAGTTTTGGAAAATTGCTTTACATGTTCATTAAAAGCATCACGATTATCAAAATTAACATCATTCTCAAAATAGTCCATTGCAGAAATAAGGGAATCTGACGTTTGTTCGTTAAAAAACATACCTGTTACGCCTTCTTTAACCGAATCAAGAGCGCCGCCTTGCCGGTATGCGATAACTGGGCAGCCTGCAGCATTCGCTTCTACAGGTATTATGCCAAAATCTTCGATGCCGGGGAAAAGCAGCGCTTTTGCTCCTGCATAGAGTGAGAGAAGTTCATTATTGGAAATTTTACCAATAAATGTTATAAGACCTGTTTTTGAATACTTCTTTATGTCTTTTTTCTTTGCACCGGCTCCTGCAACAATTAGTTTTCTTCCCGATTTTATGCAGGCTTTTATTGCAAGATCTGCACGTTTATATCCTGTAAGCTGTCCAAAAAACAAATAATAATCTCCAGGTTTTCTTTCTACGGAAAGAAACTTTTTGATATCTACAGGCGGATAAATAATTTTTGCATCGCGGTTATAGTAACGTTTAATTCGCTTTGCAACATAAGATGAATTGGCAACAAAATAATCAACCAAATTGGAAGACATAACATCCCAAAGACGTAAACCGGGAATAAGCCGTTTCATAAACCTTTGGACAATGGGTTTTGCCCCTCTTGCATAATCGTGGTACATATCCCAAAGGTAACGCATTGGGCTGTGGCAGTAACAAATGTGATATGCGTTGGGATTTGGAACTACTCCCTTGGCAGGCCCTGATTCGCTGGAAATTACAAGATCGTATTTTTGAAGATCAAAATCCATAAGAGCATTAGGCATCATAGGCATGTAGAGCTGGTAGAGCTTTTTTGCAAATGGAAGACGATTAATACGTGAAGTAAAAACACGCCTGTCCTTGATTAACGAGGAAACCGCTTTTGGATTGTAAACATGAGTAAAAATATCTGCGTCTGGAAACATTTTCAACAATGCTTCGATTACTTTTTCTCCGCCCCTTATGTTTACAAGCCAATAATGAATGATTGCTACTTTCATGTTTTTCTCAATTATATATATTTTTGTTGGATTTAATTATATGTTTTTTTGCCTGTTTTTTAAAGATGGAACTGATTTTATCCAGAATATTAAAAAGATGCGGGATTTTTTTTCTTAGTAAAAAAATAAATTGAAAAAAATTGCTGTTTAATACAAAGAGTATATCGTTTCCTGCAATAATTTGTGATTCCTGAACAAAAGCTCCTTTTGGGTTTTTTAGTAATTCAAATGCAACTTCCGGTAAATGTCCTGTATTTTTAATATGTTTAAATATATCATTGGCGGCAAGTAAAAAAGGTGACTCATTAAAAGTTAAATCTGTTGCAAAATAATGAATGATTTTTGAATTAGAAAGGTAGGGTAGTCCGTTATAAGCTATCTGGCAGTTCCAAATGCCGCTTAATTCGGTAAAAACAGACATGTTTTCCCTGGCTGCCATATTAAAAGAAGGCTGGTCTCTTAGTATTTTTTTGCTTTTACAATAAAGCCAAAGTTCATGCCATTTATCAAAAATATGACGTGTTTCCCGAGTATCTTTGCAGTAGATTACCCCGCTGTTAAAATGCTGGTTGGAAATGTAAGAATTAAAGCCAAGTTGTTTTTCTGTTTCTATTATTTGATAGCTTTTGCCATGCCTGTCAATTAAAGAATGTTTATCAAGGCATGCGCCAAAAACAATATTTTCTTCTTCTACAGAAGAAAGATCATCTGTAATGATTGTATCACAATCAATAAACAAAAAATCTCCATCTACAAGGCGGCGCATGGAAGTTTTAATCCAGCGGGAAATTTCTA
>JAITFY010000139.1 GCA_031281025.1 Treponema sp.
TTTTAACGTGCGAACCTTTGCTGGTGCGGCTTCCTTCCGGCAATTCATGGACTTTCATCCAATAAGCCTTACCCGCACTTGTAATGAACATAACATACTCATGTGTTGATGCCACGAAAATTTGCTGGACATAATCGTCTTCCGCAAGTTTTGCACTCTGCATACCTTTTCCTCCACGTCCCTGATTTTTATATGCGGAAACCGGGACACGTTTCACATATCCAAGATTGGAAATAATTATCATCATTTCTTCTTTTTTAATTAAATCTTCAATATTGATATTTTCCACTTCGCCTGCAACAATTTCTGTGCGCCGCAGGTCGCTGTATTTTTCGGCGATTGCTTTTGTTTCATCTTTAATAACGCCACGCAGTTTCTTTTCGTCAGCTAACAAAGATTTATAGTATGCGATACGAATTTTTAGTTCATCCAGTTCATTTTGAATTTTTTCAACTTCAAGGCTTGTCAGGCGACCAAGGCGCATTTCGACAATTGCTTCGGACTGGGCTTCAGAGAGCAGAAAGCGCTCCTGCAGTTTGAGGCGTGCAGTTGCAACATCACGGCTTGCCTTAATAACAGCGATAACTTCATCAATGTTTGCAAGCGCAATTAAAAGCCCTTCTAAAATATGAGCGCGTTCTTCTGCTTTGCGTAAATCGTAACGGGTGCGGCGGGTTACAACCTCAACACGGTGTTCCACAAAATAATGAACTAATTCCCGTAACGTAAGTAACTGCGGCTTGCCTCGAACCAGAGCTAAATTAATTATACCAAAAGTTGTTTGAAGCTGCGTATTGGAAAAAAGCTGGTTCAAGATAACTTTGATAATTGCGCCTTTTTTTAACTCGATAACGATACGGATACCGTCACGATCTGATTCATCGTTTGCGTTTGCAATGCCGTCAATTATTTTTTCGCGCATTAACTGACCGATTTTTTCCAGAAGCAGCGCTTTATTTACGTTATAGGGAATCTCGGTAAAAACAATTTTTTCCTTGCCCAGTTTAGTAGTTTCTATGTTAAACTTGCCACGAATCATGAGTTTGCCGCGCCCTGTTTTGTAAGCGTCTTCTATACCATGGCACCCAAAAATCACACCGCCTGTAGGGAAATCAGGACCTTGTATAAATTTCATAAGGTCTTCGGTTGTTAATTCAGGGTTATCGATAAGAGCGCAGATTGCGTCACAGACTTCGCCAAGATTATGGGGCGCCATATTTGTCGCCATACCAACAGCAATTCCACTGGAGCCGTTAATTAACAGGTTGGGAATGGCGGAAGGCAGAACGGTTGGCTCTGTGAAAGATTCGTCATAGTTTGGGGCAAAGTCCACAGTCTCCTTTTGGAGATCTTCCAGCATTTCATCGCCAATTTTTGATATTTTTGCCTCGGTGTAACGCATGGCTGCCGGCGGATCATCGTCTACGGAGCCAAAGTTACCCTGCCCTTTAATTAATGTGTAACGCAGAGAAAAATCCTGCGCCAGGCGCACAAGAGCGTCATAAATTGATAAATCGCCATGCGGGTGATATTTACCCATCGTTTCACCAACGATTAGGGCGCTTTTTTTAGTGGCTCCCCCCGGACGCAGCCCCAGAGAATCCATGGCATAGAGCAGCCGCCTATGTACAGGTTTTAGACCGTCTCTTACATCGGGCAAAGCACGACTTACGATAACGGACATTGCATAATTGAGGTAGTCTGTTTTAACTTCGTCTTCTATCGCTATGGGAATTACTTTGCCTGCAGGCAGCTCATCCAGAGGTAATTCGCCAGTTGTATCAGGTTTTGCCACTTTTTATATCCTTAAACTTTAGAAAAATGAAATTTCATCGTTTCTTCAAGTACATTGTACAAAATTTGAAAGATTTAGTCTACCAACTTCTAAAGAAGCTCATTTTAGTATGGGTGTGGCGCACCCTGCTTATATTTTTGAACGCCGGGTTACACTTTGCCCAAGATTTTTAAGCATTTCTTTAAATTCTTCGTCCTGAATTGAATCTAACCCTTTTGCTGCAGGTTCTTCTGCGGAGGACACAAAGCAAGAAGTTTTGTTTTCCTCTGCATTATCATGTATCGGCGGCAATGGTTCGTTGTTTCCAAGCATCAGGGATATGGCGGAAATTTCCAGTTCGGGGAAACGCATACGAAAATCGTTTAACAATTTTGCCTGTTTGGTTTGAAGAATCTGCTTCCAGCCTGGATGATCCAGTTCGATTAATAAAATGCCTCTATCCAAATCTTTGATTCGGGAATGATCCGCTGCTGCAGCTATTCGGTTTTTTGCTGTAATATCAGTCCAGGAATCAAAAAGTTTCGAGTACCCTTGAGCTTTTTTTACAAAACCTTCATCAAAGAGCACAGATAGGATATCGCCTGCTTTTTTCACAACACCATCATACCATCTTTTACTGTGTAAATCAGGGTATCTTCTTTGCTGTATTTTTGATACGGCTCGTCCGGAAGAAATGTATAAAAAGCCTGATCATAACCGGGCAATACC
>JAITFY010000171.1 GCA_031281025.1 Treponema sp.
CAGAATATGTAATGCCGCACTTCCTGTAATCAGGGAAAGAGGGCGGCGAACAGCCAGCTTTTCTTTCCAGCGACACAGTCTCAGCAATGGAATAATGGCGAGTAACAACGCAAAGCAAAGGAGCAGGTTAATTAATAAATGAAATAAAAAATAATCATTTTTACCGACACCTGCCGGCTCCACACCCATCAGTATATTTAATACATCTATAGTGAGAGTTGTGGCGAGGTTGTTTGCGACAAAATAGTCGTTCATATTATAAAGCGTTACTACACCTAAACCACTGTCAGGCAACAGACACATTATCGAAAAATAATTTTCCACCAAACCGGAATGGTAAAACAATCGTTCTTCATAGTCTGTTGTCTCCTGCCAGCCCATAGCGTAACGCTCATTTGTACTAGGAATAGGAACACTGTCAAGGAGAAGACTGTCTACGCTTTCCGGTGATAATAAGCCTTCCCCGTTACGCAAAAAAACTTGAAGGTAACGTCCCATATCCGCAGAGCTGGAAATTATATAACCTGTTGGAACACTAACATAGCTGTTTAAATCGCCATCGACAGGATACGGAAATTCCTTCTTGACTGGAATGCCAAAAAGATTTCGATGACCAGTGGCGATCCCTTCAGCTTCGTACAGAGAAGTAAAACTATTGGATAGAGACAAGGGTTCAAAGATATTGATTCTCAAATATTCCCCATAGGATAATCCTGTTACAGTTTCTATAATTACGCCTAACAAGGTATAATTAAGATTTGAGTAGTTGTAGCTGCCGAAATGATCATGCACCGTTAGGTTGCCGAGTGTTTGGTATCTGTTGAAACCGCTGCTATGATTCAACAGGTGGCGTATAGTAACCTTATCGTCCAAATCTGCCTGTATGTAGTCCGTTATTGAATTATCTAAATTTATTTTCCCCTGTTCCGCTAATTGCATTATGGCAAAGGCAGTGAATGATTTGGACATGGAACCGATAATAAAAGGAGTGTCCGCACTGTCGCAGTCTCCGAAAGATCTGCTGTATAAGACAGAATCCGAATCTACAATAATAATTGACATACTCGGCATATGGGTATTGGGAAAGTTTTGTTCAAGATAGGTGTTCACAGTATCGAGTGTGCGGGAAAATTCTATCGCAAAAACTACGGTAGACAGGTGGAGACAAATGGAAACAGCGATAATTGAAAATAATCTACTCATTTTGTTCACCAACTTATTTTAGATTCCATGTCGCTATAAACTCTACACGGTTAAATATCCATTCCCGTTCATAGGCACTTGTTACAGGAAATTTTAGGGCATTGTTAAATCTTGCAAGAGACATAACAGAAAAAGATTCATTTATCCTGAAATTAACGACAAGGGCAGTTGTAAGCGAATATCCAATTTCACGCACGCTGTTACCTATATCAAAATTATATATAGGCAATGTTCCCGCAAATTGAACTCCAACCAAGTCAACAAAAACCGGCATTCTATATCCTAAAAAACTTTGGAATTGGTGCTGGAATGAGTTAATATTTAGTCCTTCATCCATGATGTAATACCATAATTCATTGTTATTTGCTTTCGTATAGGCAAAGTACCGTATCTCATTATATATCAGAATTACAACATGGTTCCAATCACCGGGAAAAATTGCGCCAAAATCAAATTGAAAAGTTGATCCTATATGGGTATCCCACGCTAATCCGTCAAGTCCTTTTCCAATTACACCGTCATTAGGATCGTCAATATTAGTTCTGCGGTTCAACCCAAGACCGACAAGGGACATTCCAAAAATATCATAATTCCAGCCTACGTTTCCTCTCGCTCCGGCAGTGAAAGTTAGAAATGGGAAAACCGTTAATACGGTGCTGCCATTAAGCCCTGCCATTATTGGTGAAATGCTTGCAGAGACATTCAATGCGATATTATTGTTCTGTGTCAGCATACTTTCTCCCTGTAAAAAAGGAAATGTCCACTGTGATGCGAATGTAAGAATCATTTCAGCCTTTGTAGATGCATAAAAAGATAAGTCCATACGGTTTTCGGAATCCGAAAATACAGGATTGGCATTCAATACGGTTAAACATAAAATTGCGAATAAAATTCTCATAACATCTCCCTGAAAATTTAGAGCCCATCTATAATGTAAATACATCATAGGCAGACCCTATATAACATTTATAACAATTTAATCAGGGGAAATTATAACCATTTTCGGACATTCCAATATATTACTAGGACGATTTATAATAATCAGGCAATAATTTACTTTTTAGGAGATTTTTTGGCATTTCCTTTATTGGAGCATACCATTCCATTTGGCAATAGGTTCCGTCATAATGCCGTGTATCGACTTTTTCAAAACGAAGCATTTCATCTGTAAGTGTATATCCGCTTTTATTTTTACCGAAAAAATCCCAAATTGTACTGTACAAAGCCCTTGCTGTATTTCGATTAAGAGTATAATAATGAAGTTTACCAATAAAACGAAATCTTGCACATAATGTAGTTTCAAAAGTTTCTGCACAAAGCCCTTGAGGAATGTTTTTTATTGCACTTACCTGAACTGATGTCAGGTACTCTGTATGCTCATCTTCTACATTTTTTGAAATGCCAATATATAAGTTTTGATCTTTCACTGATTTTATGTTTTTACGTTCATTTTCCCAAAATTCAACTGCTTTTTCAGGTCCAAAAGCTGTTGGAGCCGTAAATGGCACACGATATTTCTTGCCTATAACATGAAATTTCGGAACCATAACAATATCAGGTCCAAATAAAAGATCACCGTCTAAATTATTTTCATCAAGAAGATAAAGAGGCGGTTTAATTCTAACAATCTGTCCTGATTTGCGTAATTCCCCCGGAGTTATCCCAAATTCACTTTTAAATGATCTTATATAGGTATGCTCATATTCAAAATTGTATTCCAGCGCAATGTTTAATATATTGGAATCTGTCATTAGTAAATCATTAAGGCTTGTGGCTAATTTACGGGAACGAATATAACCTGCCAGTGTTTGTTTAAAAGCGAATTTAAATAGTCTTCGCAAATGCCGTTCTGATAAAGTATATTTTTCTGAAAGAGTATTTGCATTAATACCATTTCTGATTTCTTCCTCTATTTTAAACAATACACTTCTTAGTAAATCATATGGTCTGAACATGTTTTCCCCAACATATAATGTATCCTTATTATTACATATTAGACTTGTTCGACAACCCTTAAAATAAGTGATATAGTAATGGAATGGGGAAGGAGAAAAAATATAATCCAAACAGTCCGGAGTCTGTATTTAAACGGCTTTATGGTGTAAAGCCTGAA
>JAITFY010000160.1 GCA_031281025.1 Treponema sp.
TGGAAACCCCGCTTTGTAGAAGGACGTTCTTTTACATATTTTCCATCATCCATAAGAGACTCTGCTGTTTGTTATTTTTATGAACCTGACATTCTGGAAGGCGCAAGAAATTTTGTTTATGTTATTTTTCTTACAACAGAAGATACACAATGGCATATTCCTGGTGCAGTTGTAAATGTAAACAGGCAGCAACCTGCTCAGGTAGCAGTACACAACGCTCCCGACCAGGAGTTATCGGATTTAGTCAGATTACGGGAAATACTTGATCAATTTGTTGCAGGTTTAATCGAACTTACTGAACGTGATTTGATTGAAATTGAAAAATTAATTGATACGCACAGGAATTAACTATTTTGATATGAAAAATGATCCTTTGTTAGAAAGAGCTGCTAATTTTGCAAAAAAACGTGACTTTGAAAATGCTTTTAAAATTTTACAGGACGAAGAAGACAGATACTACGGTTCATTCAAATACTACCAGCTTTCTGGTATTATAAGTTTACATTCTGGAAATTATGTTGAAGCGCATGAATACCTGCAGCTTGCACGAAGGATAAAACCAAAAGATAAAATAACAACACTGGGTTTTGCAATACATTACCTTAAAAAAATGAACACTGTTCAGGCTGTTGATTGTTACCTTGATGTATTGGAAAAAGATCCAAAAAACAAAATAGCAAAATATGCCCTTAATATTATTCGCAAACATTCTTCTCCGGAAACCTTGTCAGACTGGATAGCGATGCCTGATAATCTTTCAAAATTATTTCCGCCTATTCCTGTTACTATAATAAATAAAAAATTACTTATAAATATAACATTGGGAATTTCTTTACTCACTGTTCTTGCTTTTGGTATTTATTATATTTCCAAAGAGATCAAAAACAGATCCACGATACAATCTTCCCGCCAAACGACAGAATTTGTACTTTCACAATATGAAAGAGACAATCCTATAGAAACAGGAACTGGGAATTTATACAGATATATACTAACTTATGATCAGGCTATTAATATCTATGAAAGGGCTTTGTCTCTTTTTACTTCATATCGCGATGAGGCTGCTAAAATAAATCTTAACCATATTTTGGAATCAAACGCATCAAGTGGTTTAAAAAACAGGGCGCGTCTTTTAATTGACAATATGGAAACTCCGGGTTTTCATAATTTTAGGCGTGATGACAATGTAAGTTTTACTCAAGTAAGTGATGAGCCGTTTTTATATAAAGATGTTCATGTTATCTGGCATGGAATGGCGTTTAATGTAGATATAACAAATGAAAAAACAAGTTTTGATTTTGTTATTGGATATGATACGCGAAGAATATATGAAGGCATTGTATCAGTGGAATTTGATGGGCCTGTTGCAATTAATATGGAACGCCCTCTGGAAGTGCTTGGAAGAATTAAAGTATCTCCTCCATCTTTGAACTTTTGGCTGGAAGGGATTTCTGTGCATCAATCGGGAAGACTGGAAAATTAACTGTTAACAGGTAATTGCGGGAGGGTTAGTGAAGGCTGTTGTTCAACGTGTTAGAGATGCTTCGGTTAGCGTTGGTGGTGTTGTTATTGGGAAAATTGAATTTGGTCTTTTGGTTTATCTTGGTGTAACGCATGATGATAACGAAAAAGATGCAGATTGGCTTGCAGAGAAAATTGCTTACCTTAGAATATTTAATGATTCAGAAGAAAAGATGAATTTATCTTTAAAGGATTTAGTTGACTCAAGTGTATCTGCAGGTGTTCTTGCCATATCGCAATTTACCTTGCTGGGTGATGCCAGAAAGGGAAGACGTCCTTCTTGGAATGGAGCTGCGCTGCCAAAGAAAGCCAATATACTTTATGAATATTTTATTGAATCGGTTAAAAAGCAGGGAATTATCTGCGAAAAAGGAGAATTTCAGGCATTTATGAATGTTTCTTATACAAACGAAGGCCCTGTTACTATAATTCTTGATACTACTTTACATAGTTGAAGTACATCTAGCAAATATTTTTAAAATATGTTAAAATACTTTTAGTTTCGGTAAAGCACAGTGCATCTGCGCGCCATATATAGGGGAGGAGATTTTTATGGCAAAATCAAATGAATCAGAAAAAACCAGGGGAAATCCAAACGCATCAAGCGAGGAAAAAATTAAGGCCCTGGAAGCGGCACGCCTTCAGATTGAAAAACAATTTGGCGCGGGATCGTTAATCAAACTGGGATCTGGTTCCAGTATTGGTGTAGAAGTGGTACCATCAGGTTCTATCATGCTTGATGAGGCGCTTGGAATTGGCGGTTACCCGCGAGGGCGTATCATCGAAATCTACGGGCCTGAATCATCGGGGAAAACCACTCTTGCGTTACACGCAATTGCAGAAGCGCAAAAGCTTGGGGGGAATGCTGCCTTTATTGATGCAGAACACGCACTCGACCCAGTTTACGCAAAAAACCTTGGTGTAAACATCGAAGAACTGTGGGTCTCGCAGCCCGACAACGGAGAGCAGGCTATGGAAATAACAGAGAGCCTTGTCCGTTCCGGCGCTGTTGATGTAATTGTAGTAGACTCTGTTGCGGCTCTTACTCCTCAATCAGAAATTAATGGTGAAATGGGCGATGCTCAAATGGGTGCGCAAGCCCGTCTTATGAGTCAAGCATTGCGAAAACTTACAGCTACAATCGGGAAATCGCGTACCATTCTAATTTTTATCAACCAAATCCGCATGAAAATCGGAGTATTCTTTGGAAATCCAGAAACCACAACAGGCGGGAATGCATTAAAGTTTTACTCATCAGTTAGGCTGGAAGTACGCAAAACCGAAACAATCGAAGTAAGCAAGGACACAGACGCAATTGGTAACAGGGTACGTGTAAAAGTAGTAAAAAACAAAGTAGCTCCGCCGTTTAGAAAAACAGAAATTGAGTTAATGTTTGGCAAGGGCATTTCTGCGACAGGAAGTTTATTGGACTGCGCTGTAAAATACGAGATCATCAAAAAAAGCGGCTCATGGTATTCTTACAAAGACGAAAAAATAGGGCAGGGTAAAGAAAATGCCCGTGAATACCTGGAGCAACATCCCGATTTTGTAAAAGAGCTAGATACCAAATTAAGGCAGCAGATCTTCCCGGGAAAAGTATTCCCACAGCCAAAAGCCCAAGCGGCAAAACCTGCTGCAGCAAAGGCTGCAAAAGATAAAGAAGAAGAATAACACTCCACGAATTAACACGGATTATAATACAAAATTCGTGCTAATTCGTGGACAAATTTTAAAAGATGGAAATACTTGACATTTTCAAACCAGCCGGTTAGACTAGTTTGCAGGAGGCGGATATGTTAAGTGAACAGATTGGGGCTTTTGAAGCCAAAACACATTTTTCGCAGATTTTAAGCAAGGTTGAAAATGGAGCAGATATTACCATTACCCGAAGAGGAAAACCAGTAGCAAAAATTATTCCTTTTCCAAAAGAACCGAAAATGACTTATTCAGAAGCTGTAGCAAAACTTTTTGAGATGCAAAAGTTATACCGGGGGGAGCCTGGATCGTTTAACATCCGTGAAGCAATTGAACAAGGCAGACGATGATGAATTATGTTTTTGACGTGTCCTTTGTAGGAGCGCTGATTATTCCCGATGAAATAGAACCGCACTCACAAAAAATGTATGCCAGGGTAAAAAATGAAGATGAAAGACATGTACCTCTTTTGTTTTGGTATGAAATCTCTAATATTTTTAATAACTTGATTCTAAGGAAGCGTTACACTTACAATGAAATAATTGATTTTTTCTCTTATCTTGATGCCTTTTGTTTTTTAACAGATTTTGAAAGCGGTATCATTTACTCCAGAAAATTACTCCAGCTATGTAATGACTACGGTCTTAGCGCTTATGACGCTGCGTATCTGGAGCTGGCAGACAGGAAAAAAGCAGTATTATTTACGTTTGATAGTAACCTAAAAATTGCAACGGAAAAAAAAGGCGTGAATGTTTTAAGTTCTTTGTAGTTGGGGTGGATCGTTGTTACAAAAAGTATTTTACAGCTCCAGAAAAAATATCCATCTTTTTTATTCCGGGTATATTCCTGTAAAGCCCATCCTGGAATCTTTCGGGATGTGTCATGCAGCCAAAGATTCGTCCGTCTGGCGAAGTTATTCCTTCTATGGAAAAATCGGAATTGCCCGGGTTAAAACGTATATCTTGTGAAGCATTGCCGTTAAAGTCCACATATTGAGTTGCAATTTGACCGTTAGCCGCAAGTAAGCGGATAATACTTTCTTCTGCGGTAAAACGTCCTTCTTTGCCGGAAAATGGTACAATGTATTGTGAAAACAGCTCTAAATGAGAAAGCCACGGCGATAAATTAGAAACAACTTTGGTATTTACAAGTGTACTTTGATGGACGCCAATTGTATTAAAGGTAAGGGTGGGGGAGGTTTTGGTTAATACTCGTATTTCGCCGTAAGGTAATAAACCCAATTTTACAAGAGCCTGAAACCCATTGCCAATACCGCAAATAAGCCCATCTCTTTTTTGCAAGAATTCCATAATTATATCTGCAATTATTGGATTACGCATAAAAGTTGTAATTAATTTTGCGCAGCCGTCCGGTTCATCACCGCACGATGATCCTCCAGGGATTACAATTGCCTGCGAGCTTTCAATTTGTTCTTTAAAACTTTGAATACTTTCTTTTAAACAAACAGGAGTTAAATTTCTTATAATAATTGTTTTGGCTTCTCCTGCGGATTTTTCAATTGCTTTTATTGTATCGTATTCACTGTTAGTACCAAAAAAGACAGGAATTAAAAATTGCGGTTTTTTGATTTTTTGCCGCAAACTTTGAGAGGCATTGTTTTTTGAAGATGAATATTTAAAGTTTTCGGTTTTTCCATCTTGTTTTATCAAATATGGATATACAGGCTCTAATGTTTTCTCCCATACATCCTGCAATTTATCAAATGTGTATTCACTGGTTGTACATCCCAAAAGTTCAATTTCAATTTCAATTTGCTCATTGTTCATTGATAATTGTTCATTGTTCATTTCAATTACAAATCCGCCAAACCCGTTTTTGGAAGAGAGTTCACCGTTAATGGCTAAACCAATTCTATTACCCATACACATTTTGATTATTGCTTCGGCAGTACCGCCGGAGCCTACTGCCCAAGCGGATAATACATTACCTTGTGTTATTAGATTTTCTATAAAGTTAAAATAACCTCGTAATTTTTCATAATCTGGTTTTTCAAAAACATCAAAAGGAGATTTTAAATGATAAACGCTGCTGCCAATATTTTTAAATTCTGGCGTAATAATGTTATCGATTTTGGTAGTTGAAACTGCAAAAGAAACAAGGGTGGGAGGAACATCAATTGTATTACCGTTTGGTAAGGTGAAACTTCCTGACATTGAATCCTTCCCGCCAATGGCGGCAACTTCAAGGCCTAGTTGGGCATCAAGCGCGCCAAGAAGTGCAGAAACAGGCTTGCCCCAACGTTTGGGATCGTTATGTAATTTTTCAAAATATTCCTGAAACGATAAATAACATTTGCTTCTACTGCCGCCAGAGGCGATAATTTTTGCAATTGAATGGACAACAGAAAAAACTGCACCATGAAAAGGGCTTTGCGATGAAATTTCCGGGTCATAACCCCATGACATAAGAGAGCAGGTTTTTGTTTCGCCGTTAAGGACAGGTATTTTTGCCGCCATTAATTGTGCAGGAGTGCGTTTGTATTTGCCGCCAAAAGGCGCAATGATTGTCGAAGCTCCAACACTTGAATCAAAACGCTCAACCAGTCCTTTTTGTGAACATATATTCAGGCTGCCAATAAATTTTTCCAGGTCATCAGTATTTGTATATAATTTATCGTTAATTGTTAAATGCGCTTTTGCGTATTTTTTAGCTCCATTGGAATTTAAAAATTTTCGCGAAAGATTAACGATTGTTTTTTTATTCCAATTCATTATAAGACGCGGCTCTTCTGTAACTTCACCTATAATTGTTGCTTCAAGATTTTCGCTGTTTGCAAAGTCGATAAAAGCAGCAGCATCGTATTTTGAAACTACAATGGACATTCTCTCCTGGCTTTCGCTTATTGCAAGTTCTGTTCCGTTAAGTCCTTCGTATTTTGTTGGCACTTTATCAAGGTTTATTACAAGCCCGTCGGCAAGTTCTCCTGCAGATACGCTTACCCCTCCTGCGCCAAAATCGTCGCAGCGTTTAATCAGCCGAACAGCGTCGGGCTTGCGAAAAAGCCGCTGTATTTTACGCTCTTCGGGGGCGTTTCCTTTTTGCACGTCCGCGCCGCAGGTTTCCAGTGAAGTTGAAGTATGCTCTTTAGAAGAGCCTGTTGCCCCGCCAATGCCGTCCCGCCCTGTTTTGCCTCCAAGCAGGATTACAACATCGCCTGGCAAGGGAGTCTTTCGCACGACATTTTCGCAAGGAGCGGCTCCTATCACGGCCCCCAATTCCATACGTTTTGCTTTAAAACCCGGATGATAAATCTCCTGGACAAGCCCTGTTGTTACACCTATTTGATTTCCGTAGGAGCTATAACCGTCTGCGGACACGCGGCAGATTTTTCGTTGGGGCAGTTTGCCCGGCATTGTATCGTTAATGTTTTCCAAAGGATTGCCGGCGCCGGTTATACGCATGGCCTGATAAACATAGGCGCGCGCACTGAGTGGATCGCGGATTGCGCCCCCAAGACAAGTGGCAGCCCCTCCAAAGGGTTCGATTTCGGTAGGATGATTGTGCGTTTCGTTTTTAAACATAAGGAGCCAGTCTTGATCTATGCCGTCTACATCAACCTTAATCTTTACAGTGCAAGCGTTGATCTCTTCTGATTCATCCAAATCTGCAAGAAGTCCACGCTTCTTTAGGGCTTTTGCGCCGATAGTTGCCATTTCCATTAAAGTAACTGCACTCTTTTCAAGACCAAGTGATTTTTTTAATGCTAGATAATTGTTAAAACTTTTTTGTAATTGTTCATCATCAATTTTAACTTCGGTTAGTTCTGTCAAAAATGTAGTATGACGGCAATGATCCGACCAATAAGTGTCAAGGAGTTTGAGCTCTGTGATTGTAGGGTTTCGTTTTTCCTCATCTCTAAAATAAACCTGGCAGAATTGTAAATCGGATAAGTCCATTGCAAGATTCATTGTTACTTGTAAATTTTTTAGATCCAAATCTGAGTACCCGTTAAAACCATCAATTATTGCCACATCTATTGGAGCAGCGAATTTGGGAACAATCGATAATGGTTTTTCCAGTTTTGTTTCGCGCATTTCTACAGGGTTTATTAAAAGGGATTTAATCCGTGAAAAATCGTGATCGGAAATATCACCGTAGAAGACGTATATTTTTGCAGTTTGAATTACAGGTTTTTCTTTTCCGGTTAAAAACGAAAAACAAAGTTCTGATGAATTTGCTCTTTGATCGAATTGTCCAGGCAGATACTCTAATGCCAAAATTCTTGCATCTAAAAAAGAAGGAAGTTTATCATAAATTATATCAACCGGAGGATCAGAAAAAATTGTGTTTTTGGCCGCTTCAAAATGTTCCTGGTTTATATCTTCTGCAAAATACCGGTTTATTATTCTTACATTTGTAAGGTTGTCAACCTGAAGTTCTAAAAGCAACTGGGATGCCTCAATGGCAAATTCCGCCCTTTTTTCAACATAAATTTCGTAAACACTCATAGTCCTAGCATATATCGTATTTAATCATTGTTACAAGCATTTGTATATTATCATGCGAATAAATGATATAATATCATTATGATTCTTGAACAGGAACGAATTACAAAATTAGAGCAGCTTATACAAAAATATCAAATCTCTTATTATAATGGAGAATCGGAAATTTCTGATGCTGAATTTGACCTTCTCTGGGATGAGTTAAAATCAAAAGCGCCCGACAGTGAAGTGCTTAAAAAAATAGGAACAGCGCATGGTGTTGATGGTTTTCCAAAAGCAAAGCACATAATTCCAATGGGAAGCCAGGATAAGGCTTCAAATCCCGAAGAATTTCTAACATGGGCAAAAAAACAAACAAAAACAACCGAAGATATTACGTTAACCAAAGAAAAAAGCGGGTTAACGCAAGTTTTTGTTGTTCAGTTTAAGTTAGATGGCGCCAGTTTAGAGCTGCAATACGAAAAAGGAGTGTTGATTCGTGCGGTTACTCGAGGTGATGGTTTTATTGGAGACGACATTACCGCTAATGCCAAACGTATGAAAGGCGCTGTTCATAAATTTGATATACAATGGACAGGGGGCGTTAGAGGCGAAGTTATAATGACAAAGGATGTTTGGGAGAACAAGTATCCAACAAAGGCAAATTGCCGTAATGCTGCCAATGGGATTATGCGCCGCAAGGATGGGGAAGGCTGTCAGGATTTAAACCTGATTGTTTATGATGCGGCAGTTTCTGGAAACGATGTTTTTTTTAAAGATGAACTGCAAAAAATTGATTGGCTAAAGGAGCGTGGTTTTCAAACTTCACAAACAAAGTCCTTTAAAACTGCGCAAGAAGTAATAAACTATCGAAACGAAATTGCCGCAACCAGGAGTAAACTTCCTTTTGATATCGATGGGCTTGTAGTTAAGGATATTGAAACTGACATGTCTGACCTTCGCAAAATACGCCCCGAAAAGCAAATTGCCTTTAAGTTTGAACTTGAGACTGCATTCAGTATTCTGCGTGAAGTAATCTGGAGCGAGTCGGGCGTTACCTATACGCCAATCGGAGTAATTGATCCTGTGCGGCTTGCCGGAACCACTGTAAAGCGTGCAAACCTGAATAACCCCGATATGATACGGTCTATGGGTTTAAAAATCGGCTCAACTGTTTCAGTTGTAAAACGCGGAGAAATCATCCCAAAAATCGAAGGATTAGCGCCAATTCCCGGAACCTGCAAAACCAGCGAAATAACTTTTCCCAGTAATTGCAGTGTTTGTTACACAAAACTTATTGATGCAGGAACCAGGCTTTATTGTCCAAACCCTCAATGCCCCAAAAAACTGCTGCATCGTTTACAAAAATGGGTATCGGTATTGGACATCCGGGAATTGGGAGAAAAACTGCTTCAACAATTATTTGAAAAAAACACAAAATATATTCATGAGTTGTACGATTTAAAAGCAGATCAGCTTGCCGTGTATGACAGAATGGGAGAAATCTCTGCTGCAAAAGTTATTCGCCATATTCAAACAAAAAGAGAACTGTCTCTTGCGGCATTTGTCGCAGGTTTTAACTTTGAAGGTATTGCCGAAACCACAATGGAAAAAATCGTTCAGGCAGGTTTTGATACGCTTGAAAAATTACGTTATGCGACAATGGAAGAATTGTCCGCTGTTCACGGTATTGGCGGTATTACAGCAAGGATTATCGCAGAAGGGTTAAAAGAAAGCGCCGCTGAAATGGACGCTGTTTTAAAAACAAGTATCATTTCCATTGCACCAGCGCCGTCAAAAGAGTTTCTTCCTTTACGAGGTAAATGTTTTTGTTTTACAGGCGAATTAAAATCCATGAAAAGGACAGAAGCGCAAGAAAAGATCAAAGCCCTTGGAGCAATGTCAAAAAACACAGTTGTTAAAGAGCTTTCCTGGCTTGTAACCAATGACCCGGCTTCAGGTTCATCAAAAAATAAAAAAGCCCGTGAACTTGGAATTCCAATTATAAGCGAGGAAGAATTTCTTGAATTGATACAATCCAAACCCAAGCAAAAAACAGTTCCGTTACAAGCAGAATTGTTTTAGAGGTTGTTCCAAAACTAACCGATTTTTGGAATGATTGCGATAATTACCTATATCGTACCCCCTAAACAAGTTTGTACCAGTTCAGAGACAAAATGTACTAGTTCACGTACAAACCCATAATACAAAGATATGAATTTTATTCGCAAGCGGATATAAAAACCATGCCTGCGCCTGTGGAAAAGCCCTGTCTGCTAGAATGATTTGGCGATTTTCACGCACTGTATAATACAATCTGAATTGTACAAACACCTTGTGATGTTTTAGCTGTCAAACCATAGCCGCAGACATGACTTTCCCACAGGCGCAGGCATGGCAGGTAAACTGCTTTTTAGGGTTATTTTTACCTAGAAAAATTTTTATTTATTAGGAAAATATATGTATAATTAATAAGCAAATTGCAGAAACTAACAGAACAAATAACGATATCAAGGAAAAAATATTTGCCCCAAAAACCAAAAAGGATAATGCTCCCCATATTATTAAAAATATTAAAGGAACTACCAAGTCAAGTATACCTCTTGTACTACTAAATATTTTCCTAGAATTAGATATATTTTCTTGTTTATTTATTTTTTTTCGTAATTTTTTATCTTTTAAATATATTTCTTCTTCAAAAGATCCATTTTTATCATATTTATCATATAGGGAAAATTTATAAAAATCAACAATTATCCTCCTTACAGAAATAACACGCGCAAAGAATAGCAGTTGTATAATTGATAAGGTTGCAATAACAGCAAAAACATTCTTTTCCGATATCAATGCGCCAACAGCTAGCAAAATTGATTGGACTATATATGATGAATTTCTATAAGATTGTAATAATGTTTCATTTAAACCCCAAGCATTTGCTTTGTTATTATCATTCATATATTTTAACCTACTCTGTAAATTTTAATTCGACCGCCTTCAAACCCTTCGGGTCTGAAGGCGATTGGAAATTATTTCATGCATCGCCATTCGGCAATGCCCGCCAACGGCGGTAAGTATTGCGTATAACGCAACCAACAAATACACTCGTAATTCCTAGGGGAGCGCCAGCCGGAAGCCTTCATCGCGGGACCTGCTGTTGGGATTCATGTTGGTACGGAACGCAGACTGCGATTCTGAAGCCGTAATGCGCCAAGAACCGCCGCGTAGCATGCGGCTAGTGCCGGAAAGAGCGCCATTCGGATCTGTCTGTGCTGAATTCGGGTAATCTCCCCACCGGTCCCATACCCACTCCCTCACGTTACCATGCATATCATATAACCCCCACTGATTTGGAAGTTTTAATCCTACTTGACGCGATATATCATTGCTGTTTGCATCATACCATGCATAATCCTCAAGTTCACTTTCGTCATTGCCAAAATGCCAGTCTGTCGTTGAACCTGCCCTGCAAGCATATTCCCACTGTGCTTCTGTTGGCAAACGATACCCTGTTGAACCTACTACTACAATAACTGCATTCCATGTCGCATTACTACTATTCGTAGGCACTGCACCCCAATCATCTGGATTTGTGCTTCCACCTATGCTATATGCTGGTGTTAATCCTTCTCTAATACTTAACCTGTTACTAAATACTATTGCCTCATACCAATTTACTTGTTCTACAGGACGCTTGCCTTGTACTTCTCCTGCTGCTGGGTCTCTGTCGCTTCCGCCATGAAAATAGCTGGGATTATTTCCTATTACTGCTTCATATAATTCCTGCGTTACTGTAAACTTACCCATCTTAAAAGCACTTAATGTTATCGTATGACCTTCTCTTACAAAACTTCCGGCTTGTATTGGCACCATCTCTATCGAAAAACAACCACTTATTGTACAAATCCCGTCTACATAATTGTGATCCGCAGCAATGGTATCTGTGTCTAAAACATGGCTGCGTCTAGTACAACGCAATTCCTGTGTACCGGCTTTACAGATTGTTGCCTCCTGTATTGTATGCCATGCGCCGCTGTCATGTCCTGCAGCAGCAATGGTACCTGTGTCTAAAACATGGCTGCATCTAGTACAACGCAATTCCTGTGTACCGGTGGCTATACAGGTTGCCTCCTGTATTGTATGCCATGCGCCGCTGTCATGTCCTGCAGCGACCGTACGTGTTTCGGTTACGCTGCAACCGGCTCGGGTACATTCTCTGGTTTCAAGTCCCACTCTTACGCAAGAAGGAGCTCGGGTGAGCGTCCAGCTTGCCGGAAAAGTATGGGCTGGAATAGAGGTTGGTACGCCGTCCATCACGAAATAACAATCTTTTACAGTGATAATGGTGCCGCCTACCCGTACACCGGTACAGCCAATATCGCAGTTTTCTTTCACTCCGCCAATGTGCCAATTACCGCAATTGCCGATATACGGCGTGTCGCCCTGCGGGCCTTCTGGACCTTCTGGGCCTTCAGGTCCTTGCGGGCCTTCAGGTCCTTGCTGACCTCTGATATTGCCGATAACGGCGCCGTTAACGCGTAAGTCGCCGTTTGCGTCTACCGTGATTACAGGGGCATCGCCCGACGGGCCTTTAATGTTGCCGATAACAACGCCGTCAACACGCAAATCGCCGTTTGCATCTACGGTGATTGTGGGGGTGTTACCTGGTGCACCGTCTTCGCCCTTTGCTCCGGTGGTACCGAGCAGGTTCCAGCCGTTATCAAACCAGACATACACGCCCTGCGAACCTTCTGCGGTATTGTAATATACCCAACCGTCCTCTCCGACAGCAGGCAAGCCGTTTACCTCGCCTTTCCAGACGAGGCGAAAACTATCACCGGTATCTGTGGGTCCTGGCTCAACGACAGGATCGACACAACTGGTTATACTGAGTCCGATAAGGATTATCAATGCGATAAACCTCCACACTTTGTGTTTCATAAAAAACTCCTTCTAATTTTTTTATAAAAAAGCTCCCATAAAATTCTATGGGCAGCATTTTTCCAAAGATGAGAATATTTTTTTGAGGAAAGTGAAAAATAAATTAATGTATAGTTGACAT
>JAITFY010000013.1 GCA_031281025.1 Treponema sp.
GAAATCGCAAAAACGCGGACTTTGCAATATGCTTTTCTTGCAGGCGGCGCTCTTCTTGCAGGGCTGCCTTCTCTAATGACCGAAGATTTTGAAATTATAATTGTAGATGAATATATAGATGCGTACGAACTTTTAAAGGCCGGCGTAATCGACTCAATTATTGCCCTGGGAGCTACAGAAGCCATTTTTGATGAAATCGGCGGCGTTGTGGCATCGGATGTTATACCCTTGACGTATTTTCCTGTTTCATTTATGACAGCCAAAGATGAGCTCGCCCCGGTTGTTTCTATCATACAAAAAGCGCTGGAAAATGGCGCCATCCTTTATTTAAGTGAGCTCTACGAATTGGGTTACAAGGAATATTTAAGGCATAAACTATTTATGCAATTCACTGAAAAAGAAAAAGCGTATATAAATGCCAATCCAGTAATACCTTTTGCAGCTTCGTATGATCATTATCCGGTTAGCTTTTACCACAGCCGTTACGGAGCATGGCAGGGAATAGCTTTTGATGTACTACAGGAAGTGGAAAGTCTTACCGGGCTTACATTTGAGGTTGTTAATGATCATGATACTGAATGGTTTCACCTGCTTGGAATGCTCGAAAACGCAGAAGCCTATATGGTTACTGAATTGATCCGCACACCGGAACGTGAAGGCCGGTTTTTATGGGCCGAAAATGCTCTTTTAATGGATCAGTCTGCGCTTTTATCAAGAGCTGAGCTTCCTTACATAGATGTCCACAGCGTTTTATCCATGAGGGTAGGATTAATCAAAGACCTTGCGCATACCGAAATGTTCTGGCAGTGGTTTCCGTTTCACAGACACACTTTTGAATTTAGCGGTACCGACGATGCCTTTGAAGCTTTAAGGCGCGGCGAAGTTGATATGGTGATGGCAAGCTTCAACCTTCTTTTACACCTAACGCATTTTCAGGAACTTCCATACTATAAAGCCAATATCGTTTTTAACAACAACTTTAAATCCACATTTGGGTTTAATAAAGACCATGAAACTTTACGCTCTATCATTGATAAAACTCTTGAATTGGTTGATGTCGAAACAATCTCGCAAAGAAGGCTGCGCAGGACATACGACTACCGTTTAATGCTGGCGCGGGCGCAAAGATCGTGGATTGTCGCAACTGCTGCTGCACTTTTTATTATGCTTATCATAGTGTTTGTTTTATATTCGAAAGACAGAAAAAGAAGGAAAACAATCTCGGGACAGGCGGCTACACTTGCCGCAATATATAATTCGCTGCCCGCGATGGTATATACCAAAGACCTTAGTAACAGAATTACAAGTTTTAATGACTATTTTAAAAGAATAACGTTAGGCGGCGAATTGGAGTTGATTAACAATGAATTCCAAAACGAGGCTCGGGCCGATCTTGATATAATACTGGAATTTTTAGGTGATAATATTTTAGGTGATAATATAAGAAACACCACAAAGACAGAAGAAAAATGGTTTAACTATTCTGATGGATCCCGCCGGGCGCACGAAGTTTTCAGAACTCCTTTGATTCAAAGTGGAAATGTGGTTGGACTTTTGGGAATCGTAGTGGATATTACCAAACGTAAACTGGCGGAAGAAGCGTCAGTTCGCGCCAACGAGCGGATTGAAGCCATTATACAAAATCTGCCCGGAATGGCATACCAGTGTTTTTTTAGCGCACCGGATTTTTCGTTTACTTTTGTCAGCGAGGGCAGCAAAGAACTGATTGGATATACGCCTCAGGAGCTGATTGGCGGTCCCAATAAGTTTATAAAAATGGTGCATCCCGACGACAAGGAAGGTGTTGACAATAAAGAAGCCGAAACAATTGTTAAAGGTTTGGTCTTTGAGCATACCAATAGAATTGTATTAAAAGACGGCACGACAAAATGGGTTTGGGAACGCGCCCGTGTATTGGAAAAAAAACCAGACGGCACTCCCAAATTAATCGAAGGTTATGTGTTTGATATAACCGAACAAAGGCAATTTGAAGCTGCAGAGCTTGCCAATCAGGCAAAATCCCAGTTTTTGGCAACCATGAGCCACGAAATCCGTACTCCAATGAACAGTATCATGGGGTTTGCAGAGCTTGCATTGGATAGCGATGCCATGCCTCAAATAAAGGATTTTTTGTGTAAAATTACAGATAGTACAGAATGGCTATTGCGTATTGTCAACGATATTTTGGATATCTCAAAAATTGAAGCCGGTAAAATGGAATTGGAACATGTTCCTTTTAATCTGTACGATATTTTTGCACGCTGCCAGTCTGTCATTCTTCCTTCTGCTAAAGAAAAAGTTCTTGATTTAAGTGTTTATGCAGAAGCGCTGCCCGGCAAAAAACTAATAGGCGACCCTGTTAGATTATATCAGGCGCTGATGAATCTTTTGTCCAATGCTGTAAAATTCACAGAAACCGGAAGTGTTAAGTTTTCGTCTACAGTAAAGAGTTCGTTTAACGGTATGGCGACGATATATTTTGAGGTAAAAGACAGCGGCATAGGGATGACCCCCGATCAAATAAAAAGAATATTTGAGCAGTTTATTCAAGCGGATTCCAGTACAACACGTAATTATGGCGGTACGGGCTTGGGGCTGGCGATAACCAAAAATATTGTAGAGCTAATGGGCGGAAAACTGACAGTAGAAAGCGCTCCCGGCGGCGGCAGTACATTTAGTTTTGAAATTATTTTTGAGACGATAGAGTCGGCTGATGAGCTGTCAGACCGTAAGGACTTCTTCCTTCTTGAAAAACCGTACTTTGATAACCTTGTTCTGGTTTGTGATGATAACCCCATGAATCAACAGGTTGTCTGTGAACATCTTGCGCGTGTGGGAATCCGGGTTGCTGTAGCGGATAACGGCAGGATTGGCGTTGATATGGTTTTAGAGCGTATCCAAAAAGGCAAACCACCCTTTGACCTGATTTTTATGGACATGTTTATGCCGGTTATGGACGGAATGGAAGCTGCATCAAAAATACTGGCATTAAAAACGGGAACTCCAATAGTGGCCATGACAGCAAATATAATGACAAGCGAATTGGAAAAATATAAAAAGAACGGAATGCCGGACTGTCTTGGCAAGCCGTTTACATCGCAAGAATTGTGGCGTGTTTTGTTAAAGTATTTAAAACCAATAGGCAGCGGCATTATAGATGAATATGGAAATAACAAAGAACTGCAAAAAAAGCTGCGGCTTAATTTTATGAAAAACAATCAAACAATTATTGCGGAAATTGCCGAAGCAGTTGCTAAGGGTGATACAAAACTTGCTCATAGGCTGGCGCATACTCTAAAAGGCAACGCGGGTTTGATTGGCAAGACCGAATTGCAAAAGGCCGCCGCCGAAGTGGAAGCGCTATTAAAAGAAGGGGTTGCTTCCATTTGGGAAAACAAAATGAAACACCTGGAAACTGAACTCTCGCAGGTTTTTGGCGAACTCAGCCCGCTATTTGATGAGCCAGCGCGGGAAAAAACGCAGTTTTTAAACGCTGAACAGGTACTGGCGCTGTTTGAAAAGCTGGAACCAATGCTCGTGAATATAAACCCCGAGTGCGCTGCATTGCTCGACGATATCCGCGCTGTAGAGGGAGCAGATGAGCTAGTACAACATATAGAAAGCTATGATTTTGAAAATGCGGTTAGGATACTTATGGATTTAAAAAAGAAGTTTTCTTAAAACCGCCAGCCAATTCCAATGAAGGGCCGAAGCGAGCCGGCTTCTTTTTCATCGTAAATCCAAAAAACAAGGTCTGCTCCGGTTTCCATATAAAAAGACCTTCCTGCAAGCCAAAGGAAAGAAATACCAGCGTTATAATGAAAGGATATATTGTTTATATAGGAGACTCCTGCACCAAACCGGAATTTTAGCGCTGTCTTATAACTGGGTACTAATGTTTGAAAAAGCAGATTGGCATCAAGCGTTACGAGCTGTACTGCATCAAAAGAATAAAAAGAAAGGGCGCTCTCCAGCCCCCAGCCGAGAAACTTTTTATTCGCATAATTGACAAAACCAAACTTAACAGCAAAACCAGAAAGCGTTTTGGTAACATCGGGTGGAAAGTCTGGAATATCAAATGTGGGAAACAGGGGAGTATAAGCAAAATTCAGGTAAAGATCAGATTTTCTAATTCTGGGCGCACGTGGAGTTTCTTCAAATAAATCCTCAGATGGAAGCGTAGTATAAATAAGTGATAATTCAAGATGCCGCAGGATTCCTTCATCTAAATCACGGTACAACGACAGAATGTCCTCATACGTGTAACCTGGCGGCAGCGGAATGTTTACCCTGGTTATAATACTTGCTTCAAGACCGCCGGGATTTCTTGCAATGATCTCAAAAAGTTCCGGTATAAGATACGGCTTGTTAAAAACAAGACGCGCTCTATTTTCATATATTTGTGTGTCAGATGGGAATATGGTTGTGCCGCCAAATATTCGAATGTAAAATTCAGCGTCTGGAGATATGTAGTTTCCGTAAATTATTAAAACATATTCTTCCAGGAATACCGGCTCATCAATATCCGATAAATCCAATTCTGGTTCATAAGAAGTGAGTTCAGGATTCAGGGCAGTATAAACTTCAAAGTCTATCCATGCTGTTCCAACACCAGGACGATCAAGAAAATCGAATGGTATTACACGATAACGATACAAACCAGGAGATAAAGATACATCAACTTGAAAAGCTGATGTATACATCTGATGTACACGCTGGAATATACCTTCTTCCTGTTTTTCTATGATTAACTCGTATCGTGATGCATATTCATCTCCGCTCCAGGATAACCGTTGAACAAAACGCCGTTCAATAAAAAAACCGTCGGTTTGTGCATGTAAAACAGGCAAAGCCGTAAAAAGTAAAGTTAAAACAAAAAACAATAATTTACCGGCCATAGAGAACCCCCGGCCTGATTGCCTCAACTTCTGGTAATGGAATATCAATGATAAAGGAATTTGCTCCCAAAGAGCCTCGTTGATCGATAGAACCATTAGGGCCAATGTTTACTGCTTCCACTTGCCAAACAAAAGTGCCGCTTGATAAAATAGCAAGGTTTTCTAACCTAAAGCTTGTGCGGTTTTCTGGCGGGTTCTGGGAAATCTGGCGGCGGCCTGCGGCAGTCTGCTCAAAAAGCGTAAAAACATACGCGTTTGCTCCGGGAACAGCCTGCCAGGAGAAATCAATGTTTCGCCTGGTTCGCAGCGATTCAATGTTAATACGGGTGCCGTTAATTGGCAGTCTGTTTACGGGTGCAGACAATAGCGGGATGGACAATACCTGAAACTGTCTGGGAGGTGCAGCCGAGACAAGGTTTTCATAAGACCATGCTTCTATAGTCCAGTACCAAATGCCAGGCTCAATACGGTTTATCTGAACAATGCGGCCGGGATTGGTTATTTCAATTGCCGGCTGGCTCAAAGGATTACTGTTTCTGGAAAGAACGAATCTTGCTCTTGCTGCCTCGCGGTCGCTTTCCCAGAGGAATATGGTGGGCGATCTTATTGCAGTAAGCCCCGAAAGGTTCACTCCTTGTTCGGGCGCCAGCAAGTGTATCTCCAACGGTTCAGGTGGCGGGGGCGGCGGCGGAAGCGGTTCAAGCATGACAATGTTTTCGTCTTCGGTAAGGATAGTTTGCTCTGATGTTGTATCTGTGTTTTGCTCTATTCGGAATTGAGAAATTTGCGAAAAAGAGGAATATCCATCGTAAGTGGAAGAAAAAACCGGCATTACCCGCCAATACCATGTACCTTGTCCTATCACAGGTTGAATGTATGAAGTAGCTGTTGTCTCAATATTTATTTGAATATTGACAAAATCGGGCAATAACGAAACTTGCAAAAAATAAAAAGAAGCTTCTGCCACTTCTGACCAGTTAAATCTAATGGAGGGCAGTTCGTTTTGGTAAAGGAAAGTGGAATCTCTTATTGGGAATAAAAGTTCCGGCCCGGACGCTTCTACGATAGTGAATCTTCCAAAAGAAAGCTCCTCATTGCCAAAAGTTAAACGCCAGTACC
Source organism: Treponema sp. (assembly GCA_031281025.1). GTDB lineage: Bacteria > Spirochaetota > Spirochaetia > Treponematales > Breznakiellaceae > WQXQ01. The sequence goes on from JAITFY010000013.1 coordinate 6,018, forward strand.
AAGTCCCAGAGTCCAGCGAAATCTGCGCTGAATCATTAACATTGCCGGCTGTCTGAATAATCCTGTTAAAATTCCGGTCTGCGGCAATTTCTAAATTCAGAAAATCATTTTGCTCAAGGTTTATCCTGTTCCAAACAAAACTGACGGGTAAAAGTTCCTGCGTATTTTTTAGAAAGCGCGCATTTGGCAGCGGTTGGCTCATCACTGCCGATATTCTGTGCAGCTCAGTACCGTCGGTATCCATAGAGACCATAAAACCGGAGTTAACTTCCGTATTTTCTCCGCTTTCATTGACAATCCGGGCTGTTCCTTCGTTTACCTGTATGACAATGTGGTTGTTTAAAGCAGAAACATTAAGCGTTGAGTCGGCTGTTGCTTCCACAATCTGCCCACCCATAGAAAAATGTATAATTCCGCCAATTTCATTTGTAGTAACATCAAGGCTGCCTTCCGCCAAATCAATTTGTAAACCTCTGCCATCCGGTGCACGCTGAATACGGATTAAGGTGTTTTCGTTTAAATTAATTTGCTGGCCTTCTATGTCAAGCGATGCGGAAGAAAGATCTGCTACACGAATAATATCTCCAAGATATACAGGTGATTCATTATGCAGCCGATCCCAAAGCACACGATCAGATATACGCCGCTGGACAGTATTATACTTTACAGTTACAGTCCCTACGGGCTGTACATTTTGCAGATAAATAGTTTGAAGTATATCCAATCTGAATAAATTAAAGCAAAAATAAATACCATACAGACATAATACAATTATAAAAAAATCCCTAAAGCGAAAACCGGTACGGACTTTTTTGTTACGATGTGGTTTTATTTGTTCAACACTCATCCCTGATTCTTTTCGCCGCCTATGTTGTACTTTTTTTCGTCTTCGTTAACATCTACTTTTTCTATATCTGGCGCTTTTAGGCCAAGTAGTTTGCGTACTTCGTCTATAGTTCGCGGTCCGCTATGGCTGCCAATATGATTTACAACAGCAAATATGCGTACTGGTTTTAGTTTTCCCTTTACGGTTACCGAAGGCATTTCTTGGGTGATAAAGTTTTTTTTAACCAAACGCCATGTGCTTTCGCTGATAAGAATATCTGCGCCAAGTGGTTTTGTAAGCGCTTCGATACGGGAAGCAAGATTCACTGGATCGCCAATAACGGTGTACTCCATACGTTTATCGCTGCCTAGCTGCCCTGCCGTAACAATCCCTGTATTGATCCCGCAGCCTATACATATTGATGGATCGGCATGGTCGCCCTTTTTTCGCATTTTATTCATTTCGTAAAGGGCTTTGCGCATCATAAGCGCTGAATAAACGCAATTAAAGGCATCTTTGGCAGGGCAGCCGGATGAATAAGCAGTACCCCAATGCGCCATTACTGCATCTCCGATAAACTTGTCGATTGTTCCGCCGGTCTTTTCGACGCAATCAACCATTTGTGTAAAATATACGTTCAACCAATGAACAATACGATCCGGAGCTTCAACTCCAAATACTTTGGTAAATTTATCTGATTTTGCAGTAAATTCGCGAATATCGGAAAAAAAGATCGTTGCATGTTTTGGAAGGCCTCCGGGTTTTATCTGGCCTCGCATGGCTTTTATTGCAATTTCTCTGTTTGTAAATCTGCCAAAAATATGCAAAGCAGAACACATCTTTTGAAAACTTGCGGTTAATACGCCAATTTCGTCACGCCCTTTAGGAGTCAACTTTAAGTCAAAATCACCGCCTTCAATTTTACGCGCAGCGTCAGCCAGCACTTTAAGGGGAATGGAAATACTTTTTGCAAAAAACCATATAAACATTATCGAAAAAAACAAAACCACTCCGGTTAAGTAAATGTTGCGTCTTGTTGTTGCGGCAATACCTTCGAAAACTTTATCGTACTCTATATTGGTTATAACAATACAGCCGCCAGTGCTTAATTTATTATAGGCAACAAACTGTAAAATTGTATCTAACGTTTCTTCTTCAACGGCTTGCGGTTTTCTTCTTTCGATTAGGAAAAAATTTGTAAAAGCATCGAGCCCTTTGTCGATTATCGGCCAAATTGCCTGTTTAATATTTTCAAAGAATTCCCGGCTGCTTTGTCTGATGTTTTCCCATCCCAGCCTAAAGATACTCATGTTTATTTCCCCGATATTTGAAAACCCAAAATCAGTTTCTACCAAAGACTGACGGCTGCGATAGGGAGTTTCCTGTATATCACGGATAAAACGGCTGCCGGCGACATTTACCCCGTCATGTACGAGATCAGAATCGGCATGGATAAGAATGTCGCCTGCGCTGTTTATCATCCATGATTGATTAATTCCCGCACTAAATGAAGTATTCAGATTTTCTGGAAAAAACAAGAGCATTTCCCCGCCCGGGCTGCCTGGATAAAACAATGCAAGCAGGTGAACCAAAAAATGCGGTGTTGCATTTAAAACTATGGTCTCTCCCAGTGCTGCACGCCGCAGGGTAGTACGGTGATTATTCATATAATCATTAACGAGTGAAGAATCGATCTCTGTTGTAATAAAGAAATTTTCGTTTATCAAAAGCTCATCGCTCTGGCTGGAAGAGGTAAAAAACATTGCCGCTATACGCGGATTTTGTTCAAAGAAAAAATCAACAGTCTCTTTGGCAGGTAAACTTCTTAATACCATTGCATCGGACTGCATTTTGGCCAGTGTTTCTTCGGCCATTGATGCCGAGCGCTGGTTTGCCTCAAAATTATGATCTTCTGCCGAAATCTGCAGATCCTGGCGTACCATCCAGGATACAAGAGCGGTTATGGAGCCCAGAGACATTAATACAATAAGGGTAACTATTGTTACAAGCTTAAAGCCAATCGAGAATAACACTTTTTTATCAGTTTTTCTTTTTTCTTTTTTCGTTTTAGTTTTTTTATCCAATTTTTTTACCTAATTTATATTAAAGTTAATATTTATACTTCGTTCTTCTGTTTCACCTTGTCTTTTTACAGTTAATACAATAGTTCTTGGTCCTGGTATTGGCTGTCCAAAATTGTTCCTGAATATCGGGAAAGAAGAATCCAGGAGAAGGGAATCCATACCCAAAAAACCAAAATTAGAACCTTGTATCTGCCACAGCATACTTTCATATTCCGATGGATTTTCTAATCTAAGAGTAACAGCAGTTGGCTGCTTAATGCCAACTTCAAAATGAATAGTTATATTATTAGACGATGCTGTCAAGTTTCCACCACTAAAACTGATGGTGATTTCTGGATTAGAAATCCAATTTGCATTTAGGGTGATATTACTGGTTACAGTATTGGAAGCAAAATTCCATTCATTATTATTTAAAGACCATCCATCCAGATAATAACCTGTATTGATTGGAGTGGGCGGAACCCTTGCATGAGCGCCATTAAACACAATTTGATATGGGTGGGGGGCTTCATTTGCGTTAAGAATAACACGGTGAGAAGTTATAGGGGATAAACTTTCACTTATGGGTCCTGCACTAAAGTTATTGCCTTGTGCTTTAGAACGCGCAAATAGATAAAAAGTATCTTGAGTGTCAACTGTAAATGTTCTGCCATCCTGCCATGTTAAATTCGTCGGGTTGGGTAACCTGCTGATTGCATATTCGACAGACTGCCATTGATTGGGATTGGGAACCACATTGAGTGTAATTTGGTTGTGAATAACATTAACAGTTTCCCAAGACGGCGGATCAACTAGCCATCCGCTTGCTGTTGTGATGCCTCCTCCTATTACAGAAAAGTTGTTTATTGGTGTTATTATTGTGTATTGAGCTGCCCTTGAGCCTGTTAAAGTTATATTTTGAATATTGATGTTAGTTGTTGGTACAGTTGTTCCTGTGTATGTAGCAGTTATACTTCCTGTCCAAACAAGATCAAAATCGTCTGGCAGAATACCATTAAATTCAACAGAAATGCCGTCTACAATCGTATTAGTACCATCGAATGGTTTTGTGGTGAATGCACTTGCAATAGTAAGTGAAGCAGGTGTGATATTAACAGTGACAGTGGGCTGGGTCAAGCGGTAGTTAGCCGCTCCTGTACCGGTTAAGGAGATGCTTGTTCCTACCTGTTTACCGTTTCCAACATTCGAATCTGTCATTGTTCCCTGATTAAGCGTAAAGTTGACATTAGCGCTGTCAGCAGCCAAGACGCCGTTGAGCGTACCGCCGCTTAGAGTAACTGTAGTAGCAGCGTCATATTGCCTGTTTTGAGCAGTCACACCAGTGATGGTAATTTCACGCTGGTTTATGGTTAAAACGTTTGTATTTCGCGTCACGGGTATTCCTGAGTATGTTACAGTTATTGGTGTACTATTATGAGATGAACGCAGCAACGGTATTCCGTTAGCCAGACTGGTTGTTAAATGATTGGCCGTAAATTGACTAAATGACACATTATCACCAGATGAGTTGTCATTGTAACGAAATCTTACAACAAGCTCTGATAAATTAAGCAAATCGCCATGATCATAAGTAAGCCGCGGTTGAGTTATGATTTCGATATCGGTAACATATTTCGCCCCTGTTTCAAACTCATAAGATAACGTAACTGTAGAACCGGTGTTATCCGTAACCGTTGCAGCAAATCCGTTAATTGTTGCAGTAGTGAGGCCGCCTGTGAAAGTGAAATTGTTGCTTGTAACAGTAAGCGTGATAGACAATGTGTAATGGTCCTCGGTGAATGTCATGTGATCAGGAGACCATGAAGAATTGAATGTGAAATTGCCCGCAACGCTAACTGGTGCTTGAGGCGTTTGCCCCATAATAGGCGCAATTACATTAAAGACAACCGAAGTAATTGGCGCGGGGTTTACAGTCAAATTATTTGTTTGTATGGAAATAAAACCTGCTTTTATCTCTATTGGTTTATTGTTAAAATCTATAACTGAAATAGTCTCGCCATGTGCGGGAGTTGTTTGAATTCCTATTGATGCAAAACTAGTGTGCGGTACATTTGTATCCATGCTGTCATCTGAATATAAAACATGTAACGTAAGACCTGACAAATTGAGCGGCTGGCCGGAAGTGTATGTAAGGTTTGACGGCTGATTTAAAATGGCTATACTGGTAATGGCTCTGCCTATAATGAGCGTTACATTAAAGCTTGCGTTAATTTCATTGTCGCCGGTTATTGTTACAGTAGCGGTAAAAGTTCCCACCCCAAGACCTGTAACTGGAACAAGTGTAAAAGTTGCACTGCCGCCCATGCCAATATCGCTTATCATGTTTGTTGATAAAATAAAATCATCTTTGTTACTGCCAGAAAGTACAATCTCTATCTCACCTGTAGGGTGTGGAGCTAAATTGTTTATGGTAATAAGACGCGCCTCAATTCCGCTGTAGCCCATAAATACAAAACCAAAATCCACATCGCCTGGCGGGTCTAAAGCGATTCCAATCAATTCCCACTTTGCGTATAACGTCATATCTCCGGGCGGTATTGTATCAAAATCCCATATATCCAAAAATGTATCATTATCCTGATACCATCCGATAAATCTACTGTTTGTTTTGTCGGGCTCAGAAGGCCTGGTTATTTTTTCGCCTTTGAACAAAGACTGGTTTTCTATATTGGTGCCGCCATTAGTCTCAAAGGTTATGGTTTTAGGCTGCATCACCAAATTAATTATTGGGTTTTCACACGCTGGGATTAAAAGAATAATTATTATAAGAGAATATAAAAAAACATTTTTTTTATGATTATTCATATAATTTCCTGTTTAAAACTCTATTCCTGCTGATAAACCGCCGCCGAACAAAAATGGATACCCCCCGCGGATAAAAGGTTCAATAAAGTAATTTTTATCCAAAAGAAAACGCCAGCCAAAATTCGCACTTCCATAAATAATACCCCATTGAGCGGGAAGAGACACCTCCTCCCGCCTGAAAAGAAGAGCTTGCCCTGCCGATAGCTGGATAAATGGACCTGAGCAAAACGAAAAACCCTGAAGATAAAAACGCAGTAAAAAGCCAAGTTCCAGGATGTCAATTTTGTTTTCAAAATCAAAAAAATATACTGTTTTAAAACCTATCGAGACCCCTTTGTCGTATGCAAAAGCAAGGCCGCCGCCATAACTTAATCCGGTTTGACTGTAATTGGCTGTTTCCAGGCTGGCGGAAATCCAAAAGCACCCACTCAATTCAACATCCTCGCTTTCTGTGTAATCGTACAATTCATCGTTTATATTGTAATCATAACTCTCTATATCTTGGGCAAAAACAAGGCCCACAGGGAATGAAAACCATAGTAAAAAAAACAATAAACGCATCTATAGTTAATCATAGTTAATTTTTCAATTTTTTAAAAGAGGAGTAGTTTATTTCCCTCTTAAATTCTTTCAAATTCATCGTTCTGTTCCTCATTATTTACATGCAAATCACCGATAATCTAAGGGAATAACTAAAAATAATGGGAGGTTTTTGAATGGCAGATCCCGATGATATTTTTGATGGCGGTGATGTTCCGGAATCCGAGGGTTCACCTAAAAAGAAGAGAGGAGGGGGGCTTGGTGCCTTACTTCCCACTATTCTGAAATTTGCGGCAATTGGACTTGGCGCAACAATCTTTATTATTACTGTTGCTGTTATAACTTATAACATTATGAGGGGGGACGGTAGAAATCAAACTGTTCTTTCTGACCCCAGTTCGCCATATTTAGGCAAGCGTCCTGTTTATAGTTATTATGATGGTATTGGCAATATTACCGTTAGAACCAGGGATTATCCTGTTAGTTCTACAGTAAGTGTAACCTTGATAATTGGCTACGACGAAGGCGATCAGAATATGTGGCAGGAGTTAAATAACCGCAGGTTTCAGCTGCGCGATTTTGTGCGAGTGTTTTTTTCGAGTAAAACTGCTGCAGACCTTGCTCCAGAAAAAGATGCAGCAATAAAAGCCGAAATCCGTGAAATGTTAAATACCCGCTTTTTGGACTCCAGGGGAGCGCGTGATATTTTATTTGACAGATTGGATATAAATACTGATCTTTAAATATGACTTTAGGATGTAACTTGCTTTTTATAGGTATAAGGTTTAACATTAATCAATGGTTAGGGAGCTTTAAATGACAGAAGTTCTGTCTCAAGATGAAATTGACCAATTATTAACCGCGATAAATGCCGGAGATACGGAGCCGGAGGATTTTAGGCCGGCTGCAGACAGCCGGAAAATTAAAATCTATGACTTTAAACGACCTGACAAATTTTCCAAAGAACAGATTCGTACTGTTTCGATAATGCATGAAACTTTTGCCCGTCTTACAACAACAAGCCTTTCCGCACAGCTTCGCAGTATGGTTCATGTGCATGTTGCATCGGTAGATCAGCTTACCTACGAAGAATTTATCCGTTCAATTCCAACCCCTACAACTCTTGCAATTATCAATATGGATCCCCTAAAGGGAAATGCCATTTTGGAGATAGACCCCGCTATTACTTTTTCCATAATTGACCGTCTTTTTGGCGGAACAGGCGAAGGTACCAAATCTCAGCATGAGCTCACAGATATCGAACAATCCGTAATGGAAGGTATCATCGTTCGTATTTTGGGTAATATGCGTGAGGCATGGACAACGGTTATCGACCTGCGTCCCCGTCTTGGGCAAATCGATACCAATCCGCAATTTGCGCAAATTGTTCCTCCCACAGAAATGGTTGTTCTTGTAACGCTGGAAACCAAGGTTGGCGATGTAGAAGGCATGATGAACTTCTGTATCCCATACCTTACCATAGAGCCGATTATCGGCAAATTATCCGCTCAATTCTGGTATTCTTCGGTACGCAGGAATGCTACAACAGAAAACCTTAATGTCCTAAAGGATAAACTCGCAACTGTCGATGTTAATGTAACGGCCGAAATTGGAAAAATTAATGTCCCTGTACGGGATGTTCTTTCCTTGCAGGTAGGGGATGTAATCCGGCTTTATAACACCCGTATAGGCGATCCCTATTCTCTGAACATCGGCTCCAGGAAAAAGTTTCTGTGCCGCCCCGGTATTATCGGGAAAAAAATTGCAGTGCAGATAACACAAAAGATTGACGAGCTTGGACATGAAGAATTCGAAGAGCTTGCATCAGAAGGTGACGATTTATAAAACCTAAGGAGTTATTATTATGATGAGCGATGGCGCCCTTTCTCAAGATGAAATTGATGCACTGTTGGCAGGTGTTGATTCGTCAGCGTTGAGCGGTCTTGGAGGCAGCTCCCCGGCAGCCACAATGGCTCCTCCGGCAGCTTCCGGCCCAAGTTTTAACCACGGCGCGCTGGAACAATTTTTTGCGTCAACCACTGGCGCGCTTTCCGCCAATCTTGCTGCTCTGACAGGTTCTTCTGTAACGCTTGTCGGACCGCAGGTAACATCTTCTACGCGTGATGGTTTCCTCTCTCAGCTGCCGGAAATGGTAACGGTTATTACCGCAAATTACACGTCCGGTTTTCCTGGCGAGCATATCTTTATTTTTTCCGAACAAACTGCCAAAGCGATTGCCGGTCTCATGACCAAAGAAGACAACATTGCGCTTGATGAAATGGCAATGTCTGTAATTGGCGAAGTTATTTCCCAAATGGTAGGTACTCAGATTACATCTCTTACCGACAAAACAGGAAATAAATCGATAGTTGCCGGCTCTCCAACTGCCGCAAATATGCCAAAAGCAGCAGCAGCGCTTCCCGCAGGTGACTTTGCCGTAATGAGCTACAACCTTGATCTTGGTGACGGTCTTGTACACCAGATGTGGGAAATTTTGGGTATTTCTCCTGCAATTGATATTTCAAATAGTTTAAGCGGAAATCAGTCTGCGATGGGGCAAATGCCAGGCATGCAAATGCCGGGTATGCAGATGCCAGGTATGGGAATGCAAGGCATGCAAATGCCAGGCATGCAGATGCCGGGTATGCAAATGCAAGGTATGGGAATGCAAGGAATGCAAATGCCAGGAATGCAAATGCCAGGTATGGGCATGGGCGGTATGAATATGGGAATGGGCGCAATGGGTAATAATCCCTATCTTGGTCCTACCAATGTTCAACCTGTTCAGTTTCCCAATCTGATGCCGCCGCGTCTTGGTCCTCACGAAACCGGAAATATCGGTCTTATCATGGACGTATCCATGGAGATGACTGTAGAACTTGGCCGTACCCGCAAACTTATCAAAGAAATACTGGGTATGGGCGAAGGTACCATCATCGAGCTGGATAAACTTGCAGGTGAGCCCGTTGACATTCTTGTAAACCACAAACTTATTGCCAAAGGTGAAGTTGTAGTAATCGACGAAAACTTCGGCGTACGTGTAACCGAAATTGTGTCGCCAATGGAGCGGATTAACGATATGGGGTATAACTGATAATCATAAACTGCAATCACAAAAAGACCGGGATTCCGGTCTTTTTTTTGCCTTGTATTTTTTGCAAAAACTACCGTTGTATTGGTTTTGGGGGTATAAAGGGGAAATAGTTAATTCTCCCTTTACTTGGCCATAATTTAGTATTAAAATTAAAATAGACAATGAAAATACGCATGTGTACACGCACTTTTCTGGTTACTATTTCCCTCTTTTTGGCGGTTGCGGCAGGTGTTTTTGCCCAAAATAGGGATTTTATGTCGCATGTTACTCAGATACAAATAGAATCCAGAAATAATTTGATAAGGCTTTCTTGGGTTGATTCGCCGGATGCAAGAGGGCCTGTTTATATTTTTAGATCCGCACGGCCTTTTTCAGGCCCAATTCCGGCTAATATCAGGCCTGTTGTTGTAAGATATGGCCAGCAGTATTATATCGATGATACCGATGATATGGGAAATGTCCATTATTTTATTGCAGCCAGTGATGCAGCAGGCCGAAGGTTCGATTTAATTCTGCCAAGAATAAACAGTATTAGTGTTAATTTTGTTCATACTCAGGAAAGAGACGAAGCCATTGTTGTTGAGCCTCCCGTTACCAGAGAACTTACAATGGGTATTTCAAATTTAAGAGCAGTGCAGGATGGAGATAGGGTAGTCATTACCTATGATGTTTCGGGACCAAGAAGAAATGCCATTCTGTATCGTAGTATGCAGCCTGTGCGTCAACCTCAGGATTTGCTTAATGCCGTTATTGTGCAATCAAGGATAACTTCTCCTTTTGTTGATTTTCCTGTTTCTGGAATAAATTGGTATTATACTGTTATTCATGAAGAGGAAATTGCAACCGGTAATGTCGGAATAAGACCTGGAGTTAACACAACTGTAACTCCTGTTATTATCGCTTCTGCCCATGAGCTAGAACGTTCCATTCGTCCAATACCCTTGCCGGTTTTAACCATACGCAATATAATGCCGGAAGGTTTTTTTGCGGATATTCCTGTGCTTCCGCTTAGTACAGGGACCGCAGAAATGCTGCATAACACTCAAATGCCGCAAAGGAAACCGCATGATTTAAAAGAGCCGCGTGTTTTTATAATTGACCTTGAAGCGCCGGCAGGCGGCGAAGAATCTGTTCTTTATCAGATAATTGCTGAATACTTTGTAAAATTTGATTGGGAAAATGCCAGAATCAGGCTGCAGCATTATTTGTCGCTGCCAAGATCAAGAGATGTAGAAGCAAGAGCCCGTTTTTATTTTGGGCAAACTTTATATTTTACCGGTAGATTCAGGGAAGCTCTAATGGAATTTTTGTTTTTTAGAATCCATCATTTCGCAGAAGCAAACAATTGGATCGATGCTGTTTTAACCGCGATGGTTCATTGACTAACGTAAAGTCCGCAAAAGAGTGCGCAGTTCAGGGTTTGCCGCATTTTCGGGGATGTGTCTTTGTGTTCTTTCAAGTTGAAAGATAACTTCATCTCCCTGCTCGATTCGATCAAAAAAACCGTTTCTTGACAAAGTACCAATGGCTATTTCTTCGTCAACATTCGTGATGGTCAGTTTTCCAACAAGTTCATCATTCGAATAAACAACGGCGATGCCTTCGTTGGCCGTTTGGAGGCGGCCGCGTTTTACAATGTCAAAAACCGTATCTTGTTGAATGCCATCTGCTCTTCCTTTGTTGATGAGCGCTTGCCCCTGTCTGCGGATAAGCAGCCTGCCCCTTAACGGCATGGAATCGGACAACTGATTCACAATTCCGCGGGAAGCATCACGAAGTCTGTCTGTCCCTGTCCGGTGGGTGTGGAGGACTCCGGCAGGAGAGCCTGTCCTGCCGACAAACATTTCGGCTTTTATTGCAATGTCACGTTCGTTTTCTGTTACGGAAACAAGTACAAAATAATCGGCGCCCGCCTCTCTTGCCAGGCGAAAGCCCTGAGAAAAAGTGGTCTGACGTATTTCCAGGTTCATAGGTCTTATATTGCGATCGTGAATCAATAATTCCCGGACAATTCCCGCAGCAACTGTTCCTGCATCTGCATGAATAAAACTTGATTGTCCGGCCAAAGCAAAAACAGCAACATTCCAGTGCCGTTCTGTAATTTCGATTGGATCAACCTGCCATTGCCTGAACAGCGCATTTGAAAGAAGCGAATTAAATGTTTCTACAGCATCGCTTAAACTACGGTCGGCAAAGCCAATATCCTGTAAAAAACGAAGTTCCTCCAGGTAGCGTGCAGGGAAACCCTGCAGGCGAAGCAGCTCTGCGTATTCCCGTCTGTCTGTGGCAAAGGGGTTAAGGCGTAAACCCCGTCTATATTGAAAAATTGCCTGTTCAATTAAATTACGCTGGCGAAAACTTCTTGCTCTTGTAAAATGCCAGTTTGCCCATCTTATGCGGCGCGAATCTTCCAGGTTTGTAGTAGATATTAAGGTTTCTTCCAAAATGGCGCGGATAAATTCATAATCTTCATTGATTGCTAACGCATTTGAAAGAGTCGTTATCGCATCATTTGTACGCCCCATTCTGATTAAGGATAAACCCTTTAAATACCATGCGCTCATGTCATTCCTGTTATGGGCAATGGCAATGTCGCAAAGACGGGCGGCTTCTTCGAACTCGCCATTGCGATAACGTAAATTCGCCATTAAAAATTGAGTTTGTCTGTGACCGGGCCTTAGATGAAGAGCACGCTGGGCAAAACGGATAGCATCTGTAATTCTTCCATTTTGTGAATAAATGTATGCCGCATAATAATAAGCGCGGTAATCGTCGCTGTGGTACCTAAGTGCATTGTTTATGTAATGAGCAGCGGTTTCGCCATCCCCTAGTGAAAGAGTTACAAGAGCAAGTGATATTAAAAGCCTTCGATCGTCGGGGAAGCGGCGGACTGCATCACGGTAGCGCAGCATCGCTTCGGACGGCCTGTTTCTGGCGATATCCAGCTCTCCTGCGGCAAAAAGCGCTTCCCTGTTGTATGGTTCTCTTGCCAGGATATCAGAAACAATGGCAGAAGCTGCATCAAGGTGGCCAAGAGCGATAAGGATGAAAGCCTCCAGATTAGCGATGGACATATTGTTTCGAGCAAGCTGTCTTGCCCTTCTGACCCAATTCAGCGCTTCGTCGAATTCCGCAAGTTCGTAGTAACATTCAGCAAGAGCGGCGGTTGCCTCGGCATGAGCGGGATTGAGCCTTATACATTCAAGGAAGGACTCTATTGCAGAGTACCAGTCTTCATTAGCCATATTGTTTCTGCCGCGTTCAAAAAACGCCGGTGCAGTATTTTGTGTTTGAGCTGCAAGATTTACTGTATTAAATAATATCAGACAAAATAAAATAATTGTTTTAAGAGGGTTTTTCTTTTTTTTTCTCTCGCCAAGACGCCAAGTACGCAAAGGTCGCCAAGAGAAAAATAAATTTATATAATTAATATCCTTCAAATTATGAAAATATTTATGAAAGACAGAAGTATTTCGAACAAAAACTTTGCGCTCTTGGCGTCTTGGCGAGAAATAATCTAAGTTCCTATAAAAATTCATTGTCCCTCCCTACTTGAAACAACTAATCCTTTTTATTTGTTACGATTTTAATCGTACGATTTTAATCGTATTGATCTTATGGCCATCCATGTCCTGAATTATAAAGCTATATTCTTTGTAAGAGATCTTTTCGTTTTTTACAGGTATTTTTCCAAATAGATCAAAAACAAAACCTCCAAGTGTGTCAAAATCATCAATTGGAAGATCTAAATTTGTTTCTTCCGCAAGGGCATCCAGATTGACTCTGGCATCACACAGCCAGCCATCAGAGAGTTTTATTAGTTCTTCGGTTTCATGATCAAACTCATCCTGGATATCGCCGATTATCTCTTCGATTATATCTTCCATAGAAACGATTCCGGAAACTCCGCCGTATTCGTCTACTACTACGGCAATGTGTACCTTTTTTCTTTTTAATTCCCGCAAGAGGTCATCAATGTGTTTTGAAATCGGAACAAAAAATGGCTTTCTTACGAGTTCTTTTATTTCAAAGGGTTTGTCACTAATCAGCACTTTAAGAACATCTTTAACATGCAGAATTCCTATTACATTGTCTACAGTGTCATGATAAACCGGATAACGTGAATGTTCGTTTTCACTGATTTGGTTAAGAAGCTCTTCTTTTGAAGCCGCAGTTGAAAGAAAGACAGTATCTGTTCTTGGAACCATTACTTCTTTGACTGTTGTATCTGATAGTTCTACAACACCACGGATCATCTCTTGTTGTTCCACTTCAAGTTCTTTTATTGTCCGTGGATTAAGTTGAAAGGGAGTTCTAACAGAAGCAGCTTTCACCCTTTTCCTCCATTACTTGTTTGTGGAATAATATGTTCATTTTTTAACCTGTTCAGGATATCCTCCTGTAATACTAACATTGGCTCATTTTTTTCATTGCTGGAATGTTCCATTCCGTCTAAATGCAGGATACCATGAATTATCAATCTGCGTAACTCCTCATCTTCAGGAATTTGGAAATAAACGGCATTTTTACGCAAAGTATCAAGGGAAATTACGATATCTCCCGGCAAATAGGCCTTTTTTTCACCATCCTGTATGGTTTCTCCCAAAAAAAAGGAAAGTACATCAGTAGCCTCATTTTTATTCCGGTATTGGCTGTTCAACTCTTTAATAGTATTATCATCGCACAACAGAATCGATAATTCCCAATTATCCCGCCCTATCTCATCCAGCGCCTTTAAAGCAAACCCAGCCAACGAGTCAACCCAGTCAGGCAAAGTTATATTTTGTACATTTACAACAACTGTATTCATTTTTATTTGCTCTTTGCTCACTGTTCACTGCTCTTTTGAACTGTATGCTTGTATTATTTTTTTTATAAGCGGATTACGCATTACATCGTTTGTGTGAAGGAATGTAAAGTTTAAATCTTCAATTTTTCTAAGGATTTCCAAAGCATGTAACAGCCCCGAATCTGATTTGCGCGGTAAGTCGATCTGGGTAGTATCTCCCGTGATTATCGCTCTTGTTCCTGTGCCTATTCGTGTCAAAAACATTTTCATTTGTTCTTTTGTTGTATTCTGGGCTTCATCCAGAATTACCATACAGTCATTAAGGCTTCGGCCTCTCATGTATGCCAATGGAGCTATTTCCAAAGCCCTTGTTTCTTCCATTTTTTTTATCACATCAAAGGGTATAAGAGATTCCATTGCATCGTGGAGCGGTTTTAAGTAGGGGTCAATTTTTTGCCCAAGATCACCGGGAAGAAAACCAAGGTTTTCGCCTGCTTCGACAACCGGGCGGCTTAAAACAAGTTTGCGCATTTTTTTGGAAAGCAGCATTTGCAGAGCATGAGCGATTGCCAGATAAGTCTTGCCGGTTCCTGCAGGCCCTACACAAAAGCATATTTCGTATTCCCTCATACCCTGAACATAGAGCGCCTGGTTTTTGCTGCGCGGATATACCTGTTTAAGGCCGTGAGGAATCTGTATCATGGAATCACGAAAATTGCCGGTAAACTCTCCGGCTAAAGTACGGATATAATCTCCAGACAGCTCATCTCCTTCTTTTAACGCAGTAATCATATTATCTATCATCAGCTTAAATTGCTTAAGTGCAGCATCAGTTCCGTTAAAATATATTTCATTCCCTCTGGCGCTGACACATCCGCCAAGACAACTTTCGATAATCCTAAGATTCCCGTCATTAGCCCCACAAATCCCAGAAAGCAACTCACCATTATCCAGAGCAATTGTTATCCCTTCTGTAATGTCTTTGTTAACTGCTCTTTGCTCTTTGTTCATAACTTACTGTCCTCTTGTCCATTTATCTTCTCTGCCGTCATATTTAACATGAGACTTGAATTCAGAAATTGGCGTCCATTGTACTATCAAGGAAAAATCGGATGTAAAGTTAATTTGGGTATCAGCGATGTTGGCAACAGGGCGTTGATACGGATACATGCTGACACTTATTATTGCAGTCCAGTCTCCCAATAAATGAGTGGCGCTAAAGTTAAGGCGCTGCATCTTAAATCCTGTTCTTCGTCTTTTTTCTTCGTCAAAAAAATTGAATGAATCCAATAAATCCCTAAACAGATTATTTTGCGGACCGTCAGAATACATTTGTGTATATTTTCCCATTCCGGGTACATTTTTAAAATACCTCATAATAACAGAATTAGTAGATGATGCCGTAAGGGAAAGAGTCAGAAACCCCGGAATATTTTGGGTTAAACCGTATGAAAATTCAAAGTTAGAATTGGTATGACGCTGCAAATCAAATATGAGTGATGAACGCAAGTTAAAAGACATGTTCATCCGGTTTTTGATGATATCAAAGTTTCCAAATTGTTTGCTGTAAGAAAATGACAATTCCCTTGGATTCAATTCTCTTTCTCCCTGAAATTCCCATCTTCCGCCTTCATGAAAAGCGTTTGGATTATTGAAAACAAAAACGGATTTTTGAATTTCTGTTGCAAAAAAAGAAACTCTTAAATCCCATAATGTTAATGTTGATCTGATTGTAGTTATATCAAAATCTTTTTCTGGATCAACTGTAGTATTAAATGTAAGCGAACCGACATTCTGAAACCTTAAAGTTTGATTGTAATTGATAGGCCTAAAAATCCAGTCGCCTTCTTGTTTTTTAGGGAAAGCATTTATGTTTGCTGTAGTCATGGTCATTCTGTCCATACTGGTGTTCATTGTAATGCTAACGATCCAGAAGTTGAATCCTGCATTGGTGGTAATTCTTTCGTCAAGAGGCGGAAGATTTGTGGTGAATGTTATGTTTTGATTCTTGTCCATTACGCTAGCTGCAAGATTTGCAGAGAGGGTGTGAGCAGTTAATCCGGGATTATCTATGTCGCCGGTTCTTTCATCTTTTACCCATGAACCCCAATTTGGTCTAAGTTCAGGGCCGTCTCCGTCTGTAAACCTTCTTGATCTTACAAGTGTACCCCGGAAATTATACCCAACATTTGTCTGCCGAAATACCGCATTATTGGTTAAAGGCTGAATCCTGCCTGTGTAAGCATACGAAGAAGAATAGTTTGTTTGACTATATTGATGCCTTCTGGCTTGCTCCATTCTGCTCTCATCAACTTCTCCCTGGTCATTGAGAAAGGCGTCTTCATTAAGAAAAGTAAAATCCCTCCAATGGCCGGTGCCTGTTAATGCAATGTGATTTGAAAAAAAACCGGTTGTGTGATTCATGTGAAAATTCAAAGTGGTAGTTCCGCTGACACTTGTAAGAATTGATTGTACTTCGCCCCAATCGATATCTTCGCTTGTTCTCCAGCCTGCGTTCATAAATTGAAGTTCAGTTGAACTTGTCGGGGAAATACTGTAATCAATGGTGAAAGTGGTATTTCCTACCCTTGGTAAAGGGAATGTTTGTCTTAATACCGGCGGTGTTAAAGTATCTGATGTAGGGGTCTCATCTGTTGTTGTTTCTTCATTTGTCCAGGGGGAAATGGGGGTTAAACCTCTTGACAGTTCTGGTATTTCGATATTGGTTGCTGCTGCTGGTGTAGACGGGCTTCTGTTACCGGTGATACTTAATGGATTTCCGGAAACCTGTCCTGTAATACTGTATAGTGTAAATTTATCCGGCGCAAAAAATGACCGGTTTGGGGAAAATGGATTAACAGTATTATCCTGTATTGTTCTAAATCCCATTGTCATGGAGATGGATGAGATAGACATTCTTGAGATATATGGAGCAAATGCTGTTATTGACGGATTTAAGTTTCCGCTCACTTGCCATTGATACGCTCCAATCTCACTAGGAGTTGAAGAGTCTGTATCAAATGCACCGCCTTGCTGGACCATATTAACCCAATCCATGCTTTCTGCACGATTATTTATAAAATCACTGTCAACAAAGGGATCGGAATGAATCGGGAAACTCCACCGCAGGGAGCCTAGTTTTCCGCTAATGCCGCTGGTAAATCTCATCCTGTACCGGAATGGCACCTGAAATGAAAAAAGGTCCGATTTATTCCAGTCAAAACTGCCGTCATAATCAGGCGCATAGGGAGAAAAACCAAATGATGTAGGTGAAATTGTTCTGGTAAAACCAATTCCCAAAGAAAAATCTATCGAGTCAAGTGCTGATGTTTTGGGAACTGCTAAATCAATACCTAAAAATGTTCCTAGATTAACATAATAATCGATCATGGCTTTTAAACTTACTTCAGTTGTATCTACAGCCTTTTTACCTGTACTGCGCAGGAATATTCCATGACGTTCTTTCTCCATATCGTCTGAATTTCCAAAAATCTTGCTAAGAGAGCTTTGTTCGGCATCTGATGCCTTTGGACGTCCTAAAATATAAGTAGTCGTTTGCAAAAAACCGCCTTCCCTTGTACGGTATCCGATAACTGGATGAAAAACTATTTCATCTGTAGGAAAAAAGAAAAACGGAATATACAAAACCGGAATTTCACCAACTTTTAAAAGCGCATTAAAAATTGCAAAATCCGAACCGGGAAGAAGCCAGAGCCTTGATGCGCTTATTGACCATAACGCCTCTTCTTTTCCCGCACTTGATATCCGGGCTCTTCTTAGGATTGTTACATCATCTTCTGTTCTGGAAATAACTTGTCCGGAAAAAAGATACGCAGTTCCATCGCTGTCAATTGTAGAGCTTCCATCAAGAAAAATGCTTGACCAATTATCAATGTTAACGGTTATATTTTCTCCACGAAAAGTTTCGGTTGAAGCAGTGTCTACTTTTTCGTAAACTACTCCTCCTCTGGCAGTAATTATATTCCTGGTACGGTTAAAAAGGATTTCTTGCGCTGTTATTTTATGGGTATCCTCCCCATCCCGCAGGCTGATAGAAACGCCGCCTCTTAGTCTGGCATAATCTTCATTAACGGCATCTATTGTAAAATACTCAGTTGTTTGAGCAGATTCAATTGTTATTACTCTGCGGTTTTCTTCGCTCTGTTCTTCGATTTCCGGCAAGTTAAAATGTTCCAATATGCGTCCTGAAAGATCCGCTCTTGTACCGCTTTCCGAAAGACCTAAAAAACGGCTCCATATTGCAAGCTCTTCCAATGATGAGGTTATTATTTCCATTTCGATACGCCGTCTTTCTGAATGGGAAATTCTTATGAGGGGTTCTTGCTCATCTATTGATAATTCTTCGTCAACTGTTTCTGTCTCCTCTTCTGAATATTCATCGTTTTCCTGAGCATATACTAATAGTGAGAAAGAAAATAAAAAATAAAAGAAAAAGATTTTTAAGCGTTTTTTCATTTTTTTACGTTTTTACCACTTTTCCCAGACGCAAGCCGCTCTATCATTTCTGCGATATAAAAACCAGTGTAAGAAGCACTGCATACGGCAACTTGTTCCGGCGTGCCTGTTGTAATAACCTGGCCGCCCTTTTCGCCGCCTTCCGGCCCCAGATCGATTATATGATCGGCTTGCAGGAGAACGTCCAAATTATGTTCTATCATTATAACAGTATTTCCATGTTCTACCAACTGTTTAATTACTGCCATTAATTGCTTTACGTCGGCAAAATGCAGGCCGGTTGTAGGTTCGTCAAGAATGAAAAGCGTACTGCCTGTAGAGCGCTTTGAAAGTTCCAGCGCCAGTTTTACCCTTTGCGCTTCTCCGCCGGAGAGAGTAAGCGCCGACTGCCCCAGTTTTACATACCCCAGCCCCACAGAAAGAAGCGTCTGCATTTTGCGCGCAATCTGCGGAATTGGCGCAAAAAAGGAGGCCGCTTCTTCTATTGTCATGTCTAAAATATCAGATATGTTTTTGCCTTTATAACGAATTTCCAGAGTTTCCCTGTTAAATCGTTTGCCGTGGCACACATCGCAGGTTATATATACATCCGGTAAAAAGTTCATTTCGATTTTTATTGTTCCGTCGCCTTCGCAATGTTCGCATCTGCCTCCTTTTACATTAAACGAAAATCGCCCTGGTTTATAACCTCTCATTTTTGAATCCGGCAAATTTGAAAACATATCCCTGATTGCTGTAAAACCTTCAACATAGGTAATAGGATTTGAACGGGGTGTTCTGCCAATGGGGCTCTGGTCGATATCAATTACTTTATCGATATACTCAGTGCCATCCAGTCTCTTGTAAACACCTTCGGTACGATTGGAACCATAAACCCTGTTAGCAAGGGCAGGATAGAGGACATTTGAAAGCAAGGTGGATTTTCCCGAACCGGAAACGCCTGTAATGCAAGTAAAAACCCCAAGTGGAATATCTACATTTATGTTTTTTAGATTATGTTCACGCGCTCCACGTAATTTTAAAGATGCTCCATTTCCTTTTCTGCGTTCCTCTGGAATATCAATGCGAAGTTTGCCTGCCAAATACTGGCCTGTCAGGCTTTTTTTTACTTTCATTATATCCGCAGGTTTTCCCTGCGCTACAACATATCCGCCGTGAACGCCTGCACCGGGCCCCAGATCAACTATATGATCTGCTGTGCGCAGAGTCTGTTCATCATGTTCAACTACAATTAAAGTGTTGCCAAGATTGCGCAGATAAATAAGAGTATCTATCAATCTTTGATTGTCTCTTTGATGAAGCCCGATAGACGGTTCATCCAGAATGTAAAGCACTCCCACAAGGCTTGAGCCTATTTGCGTCGCAAGTCTAATCCGCTGCGCTTCTCCGCCCGACAGGGTAGATGCCTTGCGTTCAAGGCTAAGGTAATCGAGCCCTACATTCTGCATAAAACCAAGACGGGCATTAATTTCTTTAAGTATTTGGTATGCAATTTTATTTTCGCTGCTGCTAAATTTGACGGTATTAAAAAATTTAAGGGAATCAATAACAGATAACTGAGACAGTTCCCAGATGTTTTTCCCCGCGATTGTTACAGCCAGTACTTCCGGTTTGAGTCTTCTGCCGCCGCAGTCTTCGCAGTGTTTTTGACTCATGAATTTTTCCAGCCAGTCCTTGACACCCTGAGAAGTTGTTTCCAGATAACGCCGCTTTAAGTCTTCCAGGATACCGGGAAATTTTGACTGATATTGAAAATGGCCTGTGCCGTCACGGTTCACATAACGTACTTTTACTTCTTCATCGCTTCCGTAAAGGATTGCATTTACAACTTTTTTTGGCAATTTATTAAACGGCGTATCAAGACTAAAATCGTAATGTTTGGCAAGCCCTTTAAAACGGCTGGAATGCCATGCACTGTCGGGATTGTACGGTACAACTGCGCCTTCGTTGTAAGAAAGAGTACGATCAGGGATTAAAAGATCAGGATCAAACTCCAGTTTTGTACCAATGCCGGAACAACCGGGACAAGCGCCAAAAGGATTATTAAACGAAAAAAGTCTGGGTTGCAATTCTGGAATAGACACACCGCAGTCGGGGCAGGAGTTTTTCTGCGAAAAGAATTGCTCGGATATTTTTCCGTTTTCGTCTATCAATACCAGCAGCTGCCCGTCAGATGTTTGCAGGGCAGCTTCTACAGACTCCGCAAGCCGCGAGCGTATTTCTTTTCCCACGACAAGCCTATCAACGATTATTTCGACTGTGTGCTTTTTTTGTTTATCCAGTTTGATGTTTTCATCCAGGTTTACAGGAACTCCGTCTATCCTTGCGCGTGCAAAACCCGCTTTACGGGCATCTTCGATTATTTTTTGATGTTCTCCTTTTTTACCGCGAATTACAGGAGCCAGCAGCTGGATTTTAGCGCCCTCTTTAAATTGCATAATCGTTTCGATAATAAGAGCTACCGGCTGCTCACGGATTTCCTTGCCGCAAAGAGGGCAGTGGGGAATGCCAATTCTGGCAAAAAGCAGACGGTAGTAGTCGTAGATTTCTGTTACAGTTCCAACTGTAGAGCGTGGATTACGGTGAGTAGTCTTTTGCTCGATCGAAATTGCAGGAGACAGCCCTTCAATGTAATCTAAGTCGGGTTTGTCCATGCGCCCTAAAAACTGCCGTGCGTAGGCGGACAGGCTTTCCACATACCGCCTTTGCCCCTCAGCGAAAATCGTGTCAAAAGCCAATGAACTTTTGCCCGAACCGGAGAGCCCAGAAATTACGATAAGCTTATCACGAGGCAGTTCCAAATCTATGTTTTTAAGGTTATGTTCGCGCGCTCCCTTGATGATTAATTTGTTCATATATGGTTAGAGTAGCTGTTTTTTATGTAATTTTCAATTCTATATTGACACTTCTTTTGGCTTTTTCTATACTTAATAAAGTATTAATCAAGGCGGCTTAGCTCAGTTGGTAGAGCAAACGGCTCATATCCGTTGGGTCATAGGTCCGAGTCCTATAGCCGCTATGTTGCCACTTGCACACAGGTGGCATTTTTTTTGTCCAAAAACCAACTATGTGAAATTAAAATATTCCAAAAAACTCTTGACAATAACAATGGAATATAATACAATATAATCAGACTAGTCTGACTATATTGTATTAGGAGGAGTTAAATGACTATGAAAACACCTATTAAGAACCCTAAAAAGTCCTTTGTTTGGCAGTTACAGGAAGCAAAAGCAATGTTCAGCGATGTTATCAAGGCGGCAGTGGTAAAGCCGCAGACTATCACAATTCATGGAAAGGAAACAGCAGTTATTTTATCTGTCGACAAGTATAAAAAACTTGTCCGTCCCAGACAGTCACTCTTTGAATTTATTCAAAGCTCTCCGCTTTTTAATACCGAACTTGAACTACCGCAGCGGCAGCCCGAAAAAATGAGGGAAATTGCATTGTGAGATACCTTCTGGATACAAATGTAATATCAGAGTTACAAAAGCATAATTGCAATCCTAATGTTAAAGCTTTTACTGACGAAATACCCTGGGAAGAATTATTTATCTGTTCCATTACAATCGGCGAATTGTGTTATGGTGTAGAAAAACTTTCTGCATGCAAAAAGAAACATGACCTATTGATATGGTTTAATACCAAGTTACCGCAGTGGTTTGATGGACGGATAATTTCTCTGGATACAGAAACAATGTCGCAGTGGGGAAGAATCTGTGCCTGTACCGGAAGAACATTACCAATGGCTGATTCTCTAATTGCTTCTGCTGCAATTACCCACCACATGATTCTTGTTACAAGAAATACCAAAGATTTTGAGGGCATCGAGGGAATTACGCTTGTCAATCCGTGGGAATACTCATGTCCCTAAACTGGAAGGAAATAAACCTGATCCTGGAAGAACTGTCTCTGGAAGGAGCGCAGATTCAAAGCGCTGTCCAGAGTGCATTTGATGTTATCGTTTTTCGTCTCCATAAAAAAGGAGAAAATAGACATCTATTAATTAGTTTAAACTCAAATGCATGCCGTTTGCATGAAACTTTTGCCGCAGTTCCAAAAAGCGAAAAACCTCTGCGTTTTGCGCAATTCCTTAATTCAAAAATCGTAAATGGCCGGATTACAAAAGCAGTTCAACTTGGAGACAACCGCATTGTACATCTTGTGGTAAAACGTCCGGATACAGTTTTCAATTTATACATAAGGTTGTGGTCTAACGCCGCGAATTTTATAGTTACCGGCGAAGACGGTATTGTGTTAGATGTTATGCGCCGCCTGCCAAAACGCGGCGAAATTACAGGCGGGCATTATACGCCGCAAGATACATACTCTCAGGCGCAGCCTATCAGGCGTGAATACGAGGTACGTGAAATTCCCGGCGAAGGCTCTTTCAATAAAAAGATCGATGCTTTTTATTCCATGCAAAAGGGAACTCTTTCTCTTGAAACATTGAGAGAACAGGCCAAACGCCACTGTGAAGGCAGTATTGGCAGAATTAATGCCGCAATAGAAAAATTGCGGGAAAAAGAAGCGGCTTTTTCACACGCAGAGCAATTTAAAAATTACGGTGATCTCATACTCTCAAATATTGCAAGTATTATACCTGAAGATAAATGGCTGGAAATAGAAGAGGGCGGGCGGAAATTACGAATTGAGCTTGAGCCGTTTAAAAGTCCTGCCGCTCTTGCAGGAAAATACTATGAACAGTACAGAAAAGCAAAAAACGGCCTAACGCAGATTCAAAAAGAAATTACGGAAAGCGAGCAGGAGTTAAAAGAAGTTAATGAAAAACTTAACCGGCTTTTAAGCGAAACAAATCCGCTAATTCTTGCAAAATTGCTCAAATCAACTGATAAAACAACACATATCCCAGGCAAGAGCCAAAAAAAAGAAAAAACCCGTCCTGGTTTGTCATTTAAACGCGGCGATTGGCTCATCATAGTAGGCAGGGATGCTTCAGAAAACGACGAGCTGTTGCGCCGCCATGTAAACGGCAATGATTTGTGGCTTCACACAAGAGATTTTCACGGCTCGTATGTGTTTATCAAACATAAATCGGGGAAATCCTTTCCGCTGGACATCATGCTGGATGCAGGAAACCTCGCTCTTTTTTACTCCAAAGGCAGAAACAATGCACAAGGCGATCTTTTTTATACGCAGGTAAAATACCTTCGGCGCGCGAAAAATGGCCCTAAGGGGCTTGTTATTCCAACTCAGGAAAAAAACCTGCATATTAAATTGGATGAAACGCGGCTGCGTGTTTTGGAGAATTGCAAGGTTTAATGGAAAAAGGTATAATGCCGTATGGCAAAAACAATAACTAACAAGTCTTGCGAAAAAGACAATCTAGCAAAAGAGCTTAAATCTCTTATACCAAAACTTGACGAAGAAGGGTTGGCCTTTCTTGTAAAACAGGCCCATGTACATCTTTACAATATGCAGGTAGATGCCCTTAATCAAACAATAATCAAAGAAGAACAAAGAAAAAGTTCAACTGCTGCCAAAAACAAAAAAACAGTAAAAGATGCAGGTTTTAAAAATATTAAAATTACGGCTTCAGGATGCCATATTCAATTCAGAAACCAGTGGATATCATTTACAAATAGCGAGATAACCGCTCTTGTTAAAATTGCCAAAGGAAAAGGCGCTGATCTGGAAATAAGAGGGCGGCTTTTCACCTGGCTTGCCAGAGAACGTAAAGATCTGTTAAACACAGCATCAATTGCCAATAAATTCGATGACAATTTAAAGCCGCTTATTTCCCTGTTAAAAAAACTGCAGCTATAATTTTCTTTCAATTTCTGTGTTTTCTTCTTGCATCTGGCCACTGGAGACACTAGAGTTAATGTATGGAAGTTATGCTTGCCCAAAAGAGACGGGTTCGCAGTCCGGTTGGAGCCGGAATGTTTTATCCCGAAGACAGACTGGAATTACTTAACAAAATTAAGTCTTTTGGGCTGGAAAAAGGCCAAATTCCCGGTGAGCAGAACAAACATGGTATTGGAGTGAGAGCTATTATTGCTCCTCATGGAGCATGGGGTTATTCCGGGCAGTTAACGGCTGACGTTTTTTCATCCGCTATGACAGGGAATAGTATTAAAAGGGTGGTTATTTTAGGGCCAATCCATGATAAAAGGGAAAAAGGGCTATTTCTGTCCAATTCCCATTCTTTTAACACTCCAATCGGGGATATTCTTGTTGACCATGAAATAACAGAAGAATTAGAATTTTCTGGGGAATCCTTTGAAATAAACGATATTCCTCATCTTGGGGAACACTCCATAGAAATCCTCCTTCCTTTTGTTAAATACTGTTTTCCAAATGCCTCAATTGTGCCTATTCTGATGGGCCGGCCTGGAGCGCAATATATTTATGATCTGGCTCAAGCATTAAAAACCGTAATTACTCCAATAATTAATGAAACATTGATAGTGGTTTCCTGTAATCTTTCAACCAATAAGGACGACAAACTGGCGCACCTCTTTGCTCGGGAATGTCTAAATCTTTTTTCCGAAAAAAACGCTGCTGCGCTTACCGGTGCAATTTTAGAAGGCAGGCTTAATGCCTGTGGCGGCGCTCTGGTTGTCAGCCTGATCGAAAGCGGATTGCTGGATGGAACTACAGCTTCACATAAAAGTTCGCTTGTCAGCGCATGCAGCTCAGAAAATAATATCACTTATTATGGCAGTCTTTTATACCATGCGTAAAATAATTACAGCTTTCTGTTTAGCGCTTCTTTTAATATCATGTAAATCAAAACCTCAATTAATTGAGGAGCTTGAAGCTGAACCAGAATCTGTATTTGAGATCAAAAAACCGGTATTCGAAATTATCTCTATCGTTATTTTACAGGCTGATATTGTCGTAACCGAATTTGAAGCTGTTTTAAAGATAACCAATCACAATGATTTTGCTTTGGATTTGACATCGATAACTTACTTATTGTTTGGTAATAACGCATTATGGGCAAGCGATACCAACAGTGATATTTTACATATTCCGCCTCTGACATCAAATGAAACGATGCTTACTTTTCAAATGAATTTTATCGATATGAGACGCAGCCTTTTAGACGATGTTATTGCCATGCGAAATGTACGTTATATTTTCAGCGGCGAAGCAGTAATCCAGCCTGACATTCCTAATTCTGAACCATTTCGGATGAACTACGAAAGCACTGGCTTTTCCGAAGTAAGAAGAAACTAGTACCTAGCAATTGAGTAATAATCGATATATAATAAATCATGGTAATAGCATCGATAGATATTCAAAACGGTAAAGTTGTTCAATTAAAACAAGGTAACGAACTTATATTGCAGCGGGATAACGCTTTAGAGTTAGCTCAAGAATTTGATCGCTGTGGAGAAGTTGCTGTCATAGACCTTGATGCCGCAATGGGGAAAGGCTGCAATCTAAAAATGATTAAGCCGCTATTAAAAAGAGCGCAGTGCAGGGTAGGAGGCGGTATCAGAACGTCTGCACAGGCAAAAGAGCTTGTCAGTTTTGGCGCCAAAAAAATAATTATAGGTTCATCCGCTTTTCGTGTTGATGGCAAGTTTGCGGTAAATATCCCTTTCCTTGAAGAAATGTCAGAAGCAATCGGGCGCCACAGGTTAATTGTAGCTGTTGATGCCCGCGAAAATGAAATTGTCGTTGACGGCTGGAAAACGCCAACCGGCCTTGATTTGATTGAAACCGCAAAGGCAGTTGAACCTTTTGCCGGCGAGCTGCTCTTTACCTGCGTAGAACGTGAAGGCACCATGACAGGCATCAACCTTGATGCCGTACAAAAACTTCGTGCAGCAGTAAGCTGCCAAACAGGTCACTGTCAGGTAACTGTTGCAGGCGGCGTTTCAACACTGGAAGAAGTCGAAAAAATCGCAGCCCTTGGCTGTGATGTGCAATTAGGCATGTCAATTTACACAGGAAAAATAAATCTTGCCGAAGCCTTTACAATATCACTAAATTGGAAAAAAGCAAATTTAGTTCCTGATTTATCTTTGCTTCCCATTATCGTTCAATCGCCGGACGGCCAGGTAATGATGACAGGTTTTACAAACAAGGAAGCGTTAGTCGAAACATTTAACAGGGGAAATGTCTGTTTTTACAGCCGGACGAGAAACAAGCTTTGGATGAAGGGAGAAACATCCGGTAATGTGTTAAAGCTGATTCGTTTACGGGCAGACTGCGATAGAGACGCTCTTTTGGCTGTTGCACAGCCGGCAGGCCAGGTTTGCCATACTGGTGTTTGGTCGTGTTTTACACCCGACAGGGAGTTTACCTGGAAGTATTTGCAGGACATTATTACAGAACGTTTGAATAATCCTGTACCCGGTTCATATACAGCAACGCTTGATGATAATCTGGTACGTGAAAAAATAATGGAAGAAGCACAAGAACTATGCGAAGCTAAATCCCGCGAAGAAATTATATGGGAAGCGGCGGATGTTCTTTATTTTTCCACAGTGCTTATGAGCCGTGCGGGAGTAACTGTGCAGGAAATCCTTGATGAGTTGGAGCGAAGGAATAAAAAATGAACAAGTTTTGGAATTCTCGTGTTAAAGGGCTTTCTCCTTATGTTCCTGGTGAACAGCCAAAGGATCGCCAATTTATTAAGTTGAATACAAACGAAAATCCTTATCCGCCTTCGCCTTTGGTTATTGAGGCAATTCAAAAGGCTGCTACCGATCGTCTGCGGTTGTATCCCGACCCTGAATGTACAGAGTTTCGTGAAGCTGTTGTTTCTCGATATGGCGTTAAACTTGAACAGGTTTTTGCAGGTAATGGATCCGACGAGATTCTTGCTTTTGCTTTTGGCGCTTTTTTTGAATCCGGCAAAAATGCTCAAGCCTTGCTTTTTCCTGATATTACTTATAGTTTTTATCCGGTTTATGCCGGCCTTTGGGATATCCCGTTCCGTGCAATTCCGCTTTGTGATGATTTTTCCATTAACGTGGAAGATTACAAAATTCCATCCGGCGGACTTGTATTGCCAAATCCAAATGCGCCTACGGGAATAACGCTTTCAGTGGAAGATATTCTTTCTCTTGCAGAGTATCATGAAAAACAGGAAAAAGTTTTTGTTATCGACGAAGCTTATATCTCGTTTGGCGCTGAATCTGTAATTTCATATATCGAAAAACATCCCAATTTACTTGTTGTGTTTACTCTTTCCAAGTCCGCCTCTTTGGCTGGGCTGCGTGCCGGTTTTGCAGTTGGCAGCGTTGAACTAATCGAAGGCCTTCGCCGTGTCCGGGATTCGTTTAACTCGTACACTTTGGACAGGCTTGCGCTCGCCGGAGCGGCAGCGGCAGTCACGGATTTTTCGTATTACGAGGAAATTAACCGCCGTATAATTGCCACGCGGCAGCGGGTGTCACAATCGTTAAAAGTTCTTGGCTTTGTTGTATTGCCTTCGTCTGCTAACTTTGTTTTTATTAAACCTCCCAATACTGGCGGCGCGGAATTCTTTGCTGAACTTCGTAAACGCGGCATTTTGGCAAGGCATTTTAACAAGGAACGGATAAATGGTTTTTTACGTGTCAGTATTGGAACAGAAGAAGAGATGGACATTTTTTTGGCAGCTTGCGAGGAAATAATTAGGAATTAGGAATGAGAGTAATCTGTGGTGGGGAATTTAATCAACATTGGAAGGCTCAAACAATTCTGGATGACGATATAGAAACTGAGAGGGTTGTAAGGGAAATTGTTGGAGCTGTGCGGGCGCAGGGGGATGCAGCTGTTAGAAAGTTTGCATCCAAATTTGACAGAGCATCTCCATTTGAATTGGAAGTGCCGTTTTCGCAGGCGGCTCATGCTCTGGCTGAGTTACGTGAAAATGATCCGGTTTTGGTTGAAGCTTTGGAGTTTGCAGCTCAGAACATTATACGTTTTTCCATGAAACAAAAAGAACAATTTACTGATTTTGAATTTGAAATGGCTTGTGGGCTTTTTACTGGCCAAAAGGTAATTCCGGTGCAACGGGCGGCAGTTTATATCCCTGCAGGACGTTTTCCGCTTTTTTCTTCGGTATTAATGTGTATGATTCCTGCACTTTGCGCCGGTGTGGAAGAGGTGATACTTACATCGCCGCCCGCAGAAGACGGTTTTCCCGACATGAAGATTCTTGCAGCAGCCGCAATAGCAGCAAAGGTTTTGGGCAGCGAAAAAAAAGTGCGCATTTTTGTAATGGGCGGCGCTCAGGCAATTGCTGCTCTTGCCTTTGGCACTGAATCGGTTCCCCGTGTTGATGTTATCACAGGGCCGGGAAACAAATATGTTGC
>JAITFY010000017.1 GCA_031281025.1 Treponema sp.
TCCAATGCTTAAAAATCTAAGTTTTGACATCCTTTCCTTCATCATTTTTATTTCCATCTGTAAATATAACCTATCGATATTTTATTTGTTACTCCGCTAAAGTTTGTCCGCAGACTGTAGGATACATCTAAAAAATTAAAGAGGGTAAGACCAGTAAATACATCCAAAACAAAGCTGTTTATTCTGACATCCCCTTCTGGAAAAGCATAGTTAGCCAGCTTATAACCACCGCCTGTCCCGATGTACCATCCGTTTAAAGACAGAGCGCTGAATGGCAGAAAAAACGCATAACGAATAAACGGGCACACGGAATAAAAGTCAACATCTTCTACTCCGCTTGCCAGCCCGACATCAATGCCTAGTTCAAGAAACGAATAATCAAACGGCGCAAAAGTTCCGCGTACTGTTGTTATAATCCATGGCGCGGTAAATGAACTGCCCATAGAAAGGCCTATTGTCCGCAAACGGGAATTGTTATCTTGCGGAGAAAAGGGTAAAGGCGGCCTCAGATATGCAGTGCCAAAAAACTGGTTATACACTGCGGGAATCTGCTGTCCGCCGCTTGCCTGTAAAACATCTGCTCCGGTACGTCTAAAAACTTCGTTCACTTCCAGGCCGGGTATTGTCATGTTCCTTAAAAGATGTGTCGTAAAAAGACCGTTACTGCCGGTGCCATCGCTGGCGACCTCCCCTGCGCTTGTGGCATACACAACGATGCTTCCCGCAGGCTGGCGTATCACTGACGAATGACCGCCGCTTATACTTCGAACCTGCGGTTCGCGAACCAAAGGCTGTTCACTGCCAGAGCCTTCCACAGTTTGGCGTGCAACCGGCGAAGAACCGCTTACACTTATATTACGGCTCCAGCCAAATGGGTTATCACGACAGGCATCCAGAATTACCATGTTAAGTTTGTTTCCCGCGTTATTAAGCGCATCAAGCACGGCTTGCATTGAAAGCGCTCTATTCCACAAGTAACTTTCGTTGGGTATATTGACATCAACAGGGAGCAGGTAATTCACCCCAAGCGCTTGCACTCCATGACCCGAAAAAAAGAAAAAACCGTAAGAATCGCTGGAAACGCTTAACCGCTCTTGCATCAGTATAACCGCTTCTTCCATTTGATTAAGATCGCCATTCAGTACCTTGTCCACGGTAAAACCCAGACTTTCAAGGTTTTTTGCAATATCGTTAGCATCGTTTACCGGATTATTGAGTTTTGGAATATCAGTGTAATTCCCATTGCCAATCACAAGTGCATATTTCGTTTGTGCATGAAGAATGGAGCCTGGTAAACTGATCAATAGAACGGCAAATAGAACTTTCAATTGTTTTATTCCTTATATTAATACAATATATCATAAAATCATATTTTTTCAACCTTTTGGCGGCTATCTATCCGCCACAGGACGTATCATAAAAGCCATAGTGCGGTGGTTTGTTTCAAGCAAAACGCCGCTGGAGTTAAACTCAAATGTCAGCGCTCCAAAATCGCCTTGTCCTGTGGCTGTCCAATAGTAGCCGCCTGTTCCTATGTCCAGCTTTCGCATAGTACGTTCGCCAGCGTCAATATCGGCGAACCATTTACCGGCGGCGGGGATGAA
The DNA here is from genome assembly GCA_031281025.1 of Treponema sp. GTDB lineage: Bacteria > Spirochaetota > Spirochaetia > Treponematales > Breznakiellaceae > WQXQ01. Next base: position 1,605 of record JAITFY010000017.1, read on the forward strand.
AATGCTCTTCCCGCTAAAACGATCAGTGAATCTTCTGCCTGCAACTCCATTTTTGGTTTCCCATTCGTTTGAAACATTGAATGTATCAAACAGACTTAACACTTCATCCTGTGTGGGAACACGCCAACCTTGAGGAGAAGGGTCTCTCGATTTTTCCCAGAAGCTGCCTGCTGGATAATTGGTAAGAAAACTTGCAGGCAGTAAACCGGCGGTGGCCTGCTCCATAGAAAACTCAGGCCTTATGGAGTTCCACTGATACGTCCAGCCTGAATCTTCTGGTTTTTCGACAAAAACGCCGGCACGACCAACATTGTGAGCTGCCCACTCTACGCCGTTTATTACAACACCTTCCTCTATTAATGTGTAATTTTCCCCGGATTGAAACAACCCCCTAAGTCCTGGCGAAGCGGACAAACCTTTACTTAGCGCCTCATTTTCCTCTGCCACATGCTGGGTAGATGGCGTTGTACTCGTGCAATTAGAAAACACGAAAATTAAAACTACAAAAATAAAATGTATCTTTTTCATAAACTCTCTCCTAATTATCTAACCTCTAATTTCTAACTTCTAAAATCGGTATTATTATTGTTACTGTTGTCCCTACACCAGGCTCGCTTTGTATTTCCAAAGAACCACCGCACATGGCTTTAAGCCGGTTTCTGACATTTTCGATCCCTATATGGCTTCGATTATCAGAAACATCATGTTCTGTGTTAAATCCCATGCCGTCATCTGTCACAGTGATGACAACACTTTCAAAGAATGGGCTTTGGCTTTCTTTTGAAAACTTGCTTCTTTTTGAAAGCACTATTCCTTTGGAAACGCCGCTGTCTGTTTTTTCGGTTTTTATTGTTACAGTCCCGCCTTCATCTTTTTTGGTAACGCCGTACCTTACTGAGTTTTCTACAATCGACTGGAGTGTCAATGCCGGCAGCATGAATTTCTCCATACCAATGTCAAACACAATATTCAGATTTTCTCCAAAGCGTTTTTTCTCGAGCGCAAGGTATGTCTGTACGTGATGCAGTTCCCGCTCAAACGGGATCATTTCTTTAATCGCCAGCGAATCCAAATTTCCCCGCAGATACTTTGCAAACTCTACAACTGTTTCTCTGGCCATTTTAGGGTCAGTTCTGCACAGATCCTGAATTACCGTAAGGGAATTATACAAAAAATGAGGCTGTATCTGGCTTAACATTATCGCAATTTGACTTTGCTGCAGCTCTCTTTCCAGCTTGATATAACTCAGTATCATTCCCCTGTACCGCAGCGCCAAAGTAAAAACCATACCGGCTTGCACTGTAAATGCGCTGTAAAGAAAAAAATTAAAATTTGAATAACGTGTAAAATATGAAATTATTTCGTAAATATCACTTACAAACATTAACAATGTGCCTGTAATAAAAGTTACTGCAAAAGCGCCAAGGTTCCTGCCCCGTAGACCTTTTTTGTCCAAAAAATAGAAATAGACAACGCTGTAAAAGAAAATATAAAAATAATAAATAATATTTGTTAAATTTACTATTAGCGCAAAATCATTACGGTATTGCGGTGCGGGAAAAAATTGTATGGTAAGAATAAAGTATAAAATGAAAAAAAGATAACCCCAGCTAACCTTTGTTATCTTTCCCCTTACAAATGTTTCAACAAACATACCAAATGCGATAACCGCCAGCATATAAGAATAAAATTCGATACGTTGGGAAATGGCAGTATTGGGAATAATAAAATTTATTACATTATGCCTTGATATGGCAAAGATACAAAGCATTAAGGAAAAAAGACTAAAAAACAGGTAGTAAATATCACGCTGTGTTTTAAGCAGCAAAAAAAGAGCAAAATGATAAATGCCAGAAATAAGAAAAATACCGCACAGAATCAAGATAAAAATATTGCTGCTGTTTTTTACTATTATATGATAGTCATCCATGTAATGGGGCGAACCAAAAGCGAGCCCTGTATTACCGTAAGTCGGGTCGCCTATAATCCGCAGGGCAAGAATATTGATCCCTGGAATAATCAACGAGCGATCGACAGGAAAAGATACATCCCGCCATGAACGCTGTTCAATAATTTGCCCGTCTTTTGCAAGGTGGATTTGCGAATACATCAATGTCCCGTTAAAAAAAATCTGCCAGTTATCTCCAATGCCAGCTAAATAAATTCCCGGTATTGTATCAGGTGAGGTTTCCATAAAGTATAGTGCTTCTTGACCCACTTCCAATGGAATTAAAAAAGTAAACTCACACGCTTCACTGCCCCAGGGCGACATAAAGCGGCGCTGTGGCAACCCCTCTAACGGCGATTCCATAACCAAAAACGGAGCCGGAGAGTGGAAGCGCACCCATTTGCTGTCCGCTGCTCTAAGGTCTTCCGCCAACTGATCAAAGTTCTCCGGTACAAGTTCGTGCGGGTTAAAGCCCTGCTTTATGTAGACCGGGCTTTTTGTAATATCGATATATAAAGGGGTCGATCCCTGATGCGCGGTTTTATCATAATGCCATGAGAAAAAAACTATCACTGCGGCGGCGGCCACGTAGAAAATGGGAATAATAAGCTTGTATAAATATTTATGAAATTTATTCATATCCACAGTAAAATGTACTATATATTATAATATCTACTGCATCAAATGTGCAATAGGAGTATTAATAGAGCTATTTGTTTTTACTAAAAATCCCTTCCTGCATGCGATCTAAATACATATTGGTAAACTCAGCCCAGCTATATTGATTCATAAACTCGCCAAAGTATTTGTTAACTTTAATGCCATCACAAAAGTCGTATAAATCGCATGAGATTTTTTCTTTTACAATACCAATAGCTCCCCGTTGTTTGATCAAAATATTATTGATGTTTGCTGTTTTCAGGGTTTGCATCAAATCGGCCACCAGCGTACGAAACATGCTTTGCAATGATGAAGAGTCGTTTTTATCTTCCCAGATAACAGCAACAATTTCATTGTTATTACATAATGCGCCCTGCCGGCTTACAAGGTAAGCCAATAATTCTTTGGTCTTTGCACGGCCAAAAACCAGGGGTTTTCCGTCTATGAAAATTTCAAAGTTGCCAAATGTTTGTATAAAAACCTTTTTTCCATCATCAGGGTTTATGGAAGGAAATGATATAACCGCATTTTGCAGATATTTAACTTCCTCAATCACTTCCTGTGCAGTAACCGGTTTCATAATATAACCGTTTGCACGTAATGCAAATGCGTCTGCAGCATAATGGGAATGGCCAGTTACAAAAACAATACATGTTTTACCGTAAATTTCTTTTAAGCTTTT
>JAITFY010000091.1 GCA_031281025.1 Treponema sp.
CCAAAGGGTAGCCGTTAAGGGCGATAATACAGAAAGGTATACTGCTGGTATAATCGGTCTCTTGCCGGGGACTCAGTATTTTATCTGGGTTGCAGCCGAAATTAACAATGTAGGGGGCCCATTAAGTTCGGTTGTATTTGGCAATACCGGTCTTCCTGCAACAGGAGGAATGCGTCCAAAAGTGGACGTTAATGGTTTTCCAGTTAAAACTTTGATCTATATCGAAGTTAATGATAACAATATTCTAAACGTTGGCGACTATATTCTGGAAGACGGAACTTTCCTGTTTGACTATGTTGTTATTTTTGCCGCTAACTTAAGAAAAAGGGATTGTAATAAATGCCCCCAACACAATATACATGGTTGTACCGAAAGTGGTGTCCACGTACATTTTAACGAAAATGTACGGCACATCCTGGAGAACCGCAGTACCTTTATCCAACCTTTGCAGGAAAAGGGGATCAGGGTAATACTCGGCTTGCTTGGCGACTGGGATGGGATTGGTTTTGGCAGCATGAATAAGACTGAAATTGATACTCTGGTTAAGCATATAACCCAGATTATGGAACTTTACGATCTTGACGGTGTTGACTTTGACGATGAATGGGCAAACGATATGAAATTTGGCAAATTCAGCAGTAATACCGAATGGAAAGCTGCTACTGACGGCGCTCTCAGTGCCACAGCGGTATATCCGTTCCATGCATTTGGCTGGCCTTTTTCTATCAATGTATGGAGAGACCCGGCTAAGGGTGTGGAGCCCGGCAATATTGTATTTGAAAATCCTGGTGCAGATGCTCTTAACCAGATGTGGTGGCAAGGCGGAAGAAATTTCTACATGACAATGAAGGCAACAAGAGATGCTTTTAATGCTCTAGAGCCAAATCTGCCTGTCAGACCTCAGGATATCGCCTATCAGGACGGAAAAAGGCGGCTAACCATAACTCTTTATGAGTTTAATAAGGGGCGCGGGATAACACCGGCTGGCGCCGGCGAAACTGCCAATTCTGGATATGCCCTGACAAATTTCATTGACGGCACTGGCGGAACAGCAGTGAGTGTAACACCGGCGGATCTGGCTGATATCATCGACTTTAGCTTACAGCCCTGGTACAACCAATGGCATTCTAACAGTCCTAATCGTTTGCCCAGCAGGATTTATTCACCGTTGGCAATTGACGTTAGCGGTCATGCTTATGCTGGTCAGAACAACTCTCCAAACCCGACATTTCCGGGTCGTGAAACAGGCGCACGCCCTCTGTCTATCCAAACCGTAGCAGAAAGATTCAGGGCAGCTTCGGACGCTGCGCGCGGCTACGGACCTGGTGAATCGTCTTATGTGGCGGCAAACCAGCAGTGGATTCCCAGTGATGGCGGTAATTACGGGGTTATCTTCTTCTTTAACCTGCGTCCGTCTTCCATGCTGTTAAGCGAAACGGCGGGCGGTCCTGCAAACAGGACTGTTGAAGAGTATCTATCGTACCTTACCATGACTGTATTTGAACAGCGTACGATCTTAACTGCCGAAGGCGGGGATCGTCCCAAAGGGTTCTAACAAAGCGGCAGACACCACCGCTATAGGTAGTAGTGGTGTCTGTCATCCAAGGAGTATAAGATGGTTCAGAAGTTCGTAAAAGTTTTGAGTTTTTTGGGAATCCTTGTTTATCTTTTTGCATGTAAGGAGCCTGGAGCAGGTTTAAGCCCTGTAGTAGCAATCCCGGAAGTTCCGCGAAAAGAGCTGTTAACAACTTTTGGTACTGTCAATCCGCATTATGTGCGGACGATTCTTCATATCGATATTGAAAAATACAATCCGCTTAACGCCATGGACTTTTTCTTTGGATGGATAGTTAATGGCGTTCCTTTTGACGATTATCCGTTTTTTGAATATGTGGTTCTGGGTCATGCGTATCTTACTCAGGATGTACGGGGCAATGTTGCTTTGAAACTGACTCCTTCTTTGCAATATGTCCTTGATAACAACAAAACATATATACAACCTTTGATCCTAAAGGGTATAAAGGTTCTGATAGAAGTACGAAGTGGTTGTTTTAACGACGATGAGCCGGGGTTTTATGGAGTTGGTTTTGGAGCGATGGATATGCCTTCGGTTAATCTGTTTGCTCCACAGCTCCATGATTTGGTAAACCAGTATGGGATTGACGGTTTTGAGTTTAACGATATTGGAGGCGGATACAGAGCGTATCCGCCATATACACGGGATTTGAAACAGTTTGGGACGAATGAGCCGTTGTATCCCGATGAGATGTTTCAGGATAAAAATGGGAATGAACTTAGCGATGCGGAAATAAAAGAAATCCTGTGGAGCCAGGGCGGCGCCAATTTTTCTGATATGATAATTTATATTAATGAACACCTGAAAGAAAGGCGCAGTGTTCCTGCAGACTATGGCGGTGCAGAATATGACGGCCGTACCATAGAAATATTTCGTTCGCTTGTTACGCGTAGAGACAATGGACATGGAAGGTATTTGCATACCGAAACAAGACCTGCATTTATCCCCGATGCCTATACCGGCGCCACCCCGCTTGTTTTATGGAACATGATAGCTTTTGTAAATGGTATCAGTAATGAAATGGAGAACGATTTTCCCTTCCTGGAAATGTGGGATGATGCTCTAAAACGGCATGTCAAACAGGAGGGGATGTTTTTCTCTCCATTTATTATTGACCTTTCTGTAGGGGAGAGCCGTCTATCTGCACAGGAAGCGCGAGTACTTGCAAGCGCTTTTGCAGGGACAGCATCCGCTCCAAACAGGTTTGGTACGCTGTATTTTAGTAATTTGCCAACGATAGAGGAAGATCCCGGTATCGCCTCATTTTTAACAAATTTTACAACCCCAATTTTTGGCCGTCCTTTATATATGTATGAGAACGGCGATTTTTAATTAACAGGAGAAATAATATGAAAAAGATTTTAAAAGTAATGATTATGTTTGTCATACTTGGACTTGTAGTTTTAACAGGCTGTTCAGATAATTTAGCTGATCCGCCTAAAGTAAAAGTTACCCCTGGAACAAGTATTGTCTTGGGCGGCGATACATTCGAATTTGAAGCAATTATCCAGGGATTACCAAATAATATTAACAATACAATTGTCTGGTCGATAGTAGAAAAAGGAATTCACGGAGGAACCTATATCGATGAAAAAGGGCTTCTTACTGTAGCTGTAACAGAAAAACAGCCAAAGCTGACGATACGGGCTGCCCTTTATGTTGATCCATCGATCTTTGGGCAATCTGTAGTTGCTATAACGCTTCCTGATCCTGTTATCACTGGACTAACGTTAAACGCTGCAAGTTCTGTTGGTTTAACCGGAAAGACAGTGATTTTTTCTACCGTTGTTAAGGGAACGAATAATCCACCGCTGTTCATGGACTGGGAAATAGTTACTCAAGGCCATCATGAGCAAACGACCATTGTTGGCGGACTTCTAGCGATAGCTGGCGAAGAAACTCTTCCCAGTATTACAGTTAAAGCTACTTCCGTTTATGACTCTAATTTTGCTGACACGGCAACTATAACCATTGCTACACTGCCAGAGAGAATGAAAACAGTGTCACCTGGCGCTAACCATACAGCAGCCATTGGAAATGACGGTTCGCTTTGGGCATGGGGGAATAACATGTTTGGCCAGGTTGGAGATGGTACGGAAAATACCCGGCGTTTTGGCATTACTCCAATTGGGACACAGACTGATTGGGAATTTCTGTCCGCAGGTGATGAATATACTTTGGCTGTCAAAAAAGACGGTTCCCTATGGGCGTGGGGAAACAATGCAAATGGCAGAACTGGTTTAGGAACGGATACTGGAACCACCATTGTACCAACCCGCGTAGGAACTGATGCTGACTGGGTTTTAATATCAGCAGGCAGATCTCATGCTCTTGCAATAAAAGAAAACGGCACTCTTTGGGCGTGGGGTAATAATGCAAACGGCAGGACCGGCCTTGGGATAACTACAGGAAGCGCCAGCACACCCGCACAAGTAGGCATAAAAACTGATTGGGTTTTTATTTCCGCAGGTGTAGAGCACAGCTTTGGCATTAGAGACGATGGCGTTGAACGTACCCTCTGGGCATGGGGAAATGGCGCTAACGGCAGACTAGGTACAGGCAACACAGTCAGCCAGGACAATCCTGTGCAAGCAGGGACGTTAACTGACTGGGTTTCTGTTTCCGCATCCAATACTCACAGCATGGGTATCAGAACTAACGGTTATATCATGGCTACAGGAAGTACCAATAATGGTCAACTTGGCGGTGGTTGGGGAGCTGGACAACAAACGAACAACTTCATTCGAGCAGGAACTGATGACACATGGGTTTCTGTTTCGACAGGTTTAACATACACCATGGCAACAAGAACAGACGGCTCTCTCTGGGCTGCAGGAAGCACCAATAACGGTCAGCTTGGCGGCGGCTGGATAGGCGGACAAACAGCGGCATCTTTTAATCAAATTGGTTCTGACCTGGTTCCCTGGACATCTGTCTTTACAGGGAATAACCATACAGTTGCTTTCCGGGGAGACGGCTCGCTTTGGGTTTGGGGTGCAAACGTTGACGGACAACTTGGAGATGGTTTAACAAACGATCGCCTCTCACCATTTCAGATTGTTCCTTAAGTAAAATAACGCAGGGCAGTGGTGGTCTTCCACAATTGCCCTGCGTATTGTATACTATATTCAGAGCAATTTTTGAGGGCAGGCGGGATCAAACTATAACCGATTATATGGCATGAAAGACACTTTGTTTGAAAATTTAATAGTCCCGCGGTTTCTTGAATATGTCCGGTACGATACTGAAAGCGATCGCCGTGTTTCGCAGACTCCTTCCACACCGGGGCAGTGGGATTTGGCAAGAGCTTTGTACAAGGAGCTTTTGGAGCTTGGGCTTACAGATGTAAAAATTACCGAGCATTGTTATGTGATAGCCCGCTTGCCTGCAACCAAGGGCAGGGAAGGAGAGCCTTGTATTGGGTTTCTTGCTCATCTTGATACAGCAAGTGATGTATCCGGTAAAGATGTCTGCCCAATATATGTTAAAAATTACGATGGTGAAAAAATAACGCTGGCAAATGGGCTGTGCCTCGATCCGGTTAAAGACCCGGATTTGGCCACTCATAAAGGAAAAGCAATTATTCACTGCGACGGGACAACTTTGCTTGGTGCGGATAATAAAGCAGGCATTGCAATAATAATGACAGCAGTTGAGTATCTTGCCGCCAATCCGAATATAACACATGGACCTATCGAAATTATTTTTACTCCTGATGAAGAAACCGGTAAGGGGCTGCCGGAATTTCCATTAAATGAGATAAAGTCTATTTATTGTTATACAGTTGACGGCGGGCCTGTAGGTGAGATTGAATGTGAATGTTTTAATGCCTGGAAAGCTGATATTGAATTTACCGGAAAGGCAATTCATATTGGGCATGCAAGAGGTACCCTTGCCAATGCAACGCTGATGGCATCAACCTATGCAGCGCTTTTGCCGCGCAATGAAAGCCCCGAAGCTACCGATGGTTATTATGGCTATTTCTGCCCAATGGAAATTTCCGGTAACCTGGAAAGTGCATCTTTAGAGGTTTTTCTGCGTGATTTTGATGCCGTTGGCATGGAACGCCGGCTTTTAGCTTTGGATGTTTTTGCAAAAACAGTGGAATCTCAATTTCCGGGCGGCAGAGTAATTGTAAAAAAACAGGCGCAATATTATAATATGAAAGAGAAGATTAATGAAAAACCTGATGCGCTTAACCGTTTAATACAAGCATTATCCAATGCGGGTATAAAATACAGGCTTAAACCTGTCAGAGGCGGAACAGACGGTTCGCGGCTTACGGAAATAGGTATCCCAACTCCGAATATTTTTACCGGCGGACGAAACTTTCACAGCCGCCTGGAATGGGTCAGCGTAAGCGAAATGTCAATTGCATGTAAATTGATCGTAGAATTAATCTATTTAACTGGTTTTTAGGAGTATATTCATGTTAGGAACATTAGCAACTGTTTTTGGCGATCATATAAAAAGAGTGATCAAGGTATCAAAAACCCCAACTATTATCAACGAAGATAATGTGTATCAACAGGGAGATATCGATGTCTTGGAAATTCTGGATGATATGATGGTACCTTTATTGCTTCCGGGAAGCAGCCTTGAAGGAATGGATAATTTAACAGAGCTGCATGATAAAGCTAAATCGGGTAAATCCTGTCTGCTCCTTGTGGAACATTACAGCAATATGGATCTTGGATATGTATCTATATTGGCAAGACAGGCAGGAGATCGCGGTAAAGAAATTGCCGAATCGATCATTGCCATTGCCGGAATGAAACTAAACGAGGATAATCCTGCTGTTGCTGCTTTTACCGGAGCTTACAGTAAGATCGTCATTTGTCCAAGCCGGTCGTTACAGGAACTTGAGCCGGAAAAAGATAAAGAAATGATTTTACGCGGCAATGCAATTAACAGGGCAGCAATGAAAACGATCATCAGGCAAAAATACAAAGGAAACCTAATTCTTGTATTTCCTTCTGGAACCCGTTACCGCCCCTGGGAGCCCGATTCAAAAAAAGGAGTACGGGACATCGACTCATATATCCGCTCTTTTGATTTTATGTGTTTTGTTGCAATTAACGGCAATACTCTTCATGTACAACAAACTGATATGTTAAACGATATCGTAATTAAAGACATTGTTCGTGTAACAGTAGGGCCGGTTGTGTCCTGTAATCAATTCCGCAATAAAATCCTGGAAACCCTGTCAGAAGAAGACGATAAAAAACAGGCAGTTGCAGACGAAATAATGAACGAGCTGGAAAAAATGCACGTCGCAGCAGAAGAGGAAAGACAGAAACTGTTAAATAAATGAACTAACCTGTTTTTGCGCGTCTTAAACGTACATTCTCGATGTCGCAGCTGAAAAGTTCGCGAAGGTCGTTCAACCCAAGTGCCATCAGCGCCATTCTATCGATGCCGATACCCCATGCTGCTACAGGGACACTTACCCCAAGGCTTTCTGTAACTTCCGGGCGGAAAATGCCGGAGCCGCCAAGCTCGAACCAGCCCAGTACGGGGTGTTTGATATGCACTTCCACAGAAGGCTCTGTAAACGGGAAGTAACCGGGGACATACTTAACTTCTTTGGCGCCTGCTACTTCGCGGGCAAACATATCAAGCATACCCAATAGAGTGCAAAGGTTAACGTTTTCGCCTAACACGATTCCTTCGGTTTGATAAAAGTCCGGCAGGTGGGTGGCATCTACCCTGTCGTAGCGGAAACAGCGGGCAATGCCAAAGTACTTGCCGGGGATTTTTGCAGTAGGCAGCTGCTTTGCAGACAGTACAGTTCCCTGAGAGCGCAAAATAAGGCGTTTTGTAAATTCGCGGTCGAAGCTGTAGTTCCAGCCTCTGCTGCCCGTTGCGCCTCCGTTTTCGTGGACGGCTGTTACATTGGAGAGCCATGGCTCATCAATCGATTTTGCCCGTGCTACGCCATCCTTACACTGGTGACATTCATCTTGATGATTGTTACCAGTGTCCGCTACACTATAGGCATCATGAATATCCCGTGCTGAATGGAACTGCGGCATGAATAATGCATCGGAATTCCAGAATTCTGTTTCTACTAACGGGCCGTCAAATTCTTCAAAACCAAGAGAAGCTAGTTTATCTTTTACGTTTTCCAAAAACTTAACATAAGGGTTGCTGCGTCCGGGAGTAAGGCGCACCGGCGGGGTTTTTACATTGTAAGAGCGGAATACTTTTCCTTTCCAGCTGCCGTCTTCGAGCATCGCTTGGGTTAGGGAGCCTATTTCGTCGCCGGTGATCCCTGCTATTTTGAGCGCCTGGGCTGCCGCTTCCGCCGGAACCGAGCCGTCTTGTGTTACGCTGAAACCAAAGTAAACTGTGTCCCGCTCGATTTGACGGAAGGGCGCATCCGTCGCACCCCGCTTTTTGGCGTGATTTGCTATGATGGTTTTTTCTTCCTCGCTTAGGGAAGATTCGGGGATCAATCCGCCGGATTTTACCAGTTTTTCCAGTATACCGCGGATAAGACGGAAGCGGGAAAAAACCGGATTTTTGGCAGGGTCGGCAAAGTGTTCTAACGGAATGGTTAGGAGAACGTTTTTTTCGTCGTCCATTTTTAAAACGCCAAGTTTAGAAAGACTGCCAAAGGCGCTGCCAATATCTTTGCTTTCCAGACCAAGAGTTTGCGCAATATCGGGAAGTTGAGAGCCGGTTTTTGCCTGCTCCAGTCTTCTGCGAATCAGCTCAAGGATACGTTCTTCCGGGCTTCCTTTTTCTTTCCATTCATCGCCTAAAACAGTCAGCTCGTAAAAAACTGTAGTTTCACGGCGAATTTCGTTTATCAGTCCTTTGCCGGTTAGCCATGAAAGCGCTTGATTGCCGTTTCCAGGTTTAAGGCCCAATTCCTGCTCAACTTTTTCGATTGTAAGTTCATCTCCCTTTTTGTACGCTAAAATAATTC
>JAITFY010000104.1 GCA_031281025.1 Treponema sp.
GAAAAACTTTCTGCAATTGTTTGGGCAGCGGTACTTGTTTTTACCTTGGCTTTTGGTTTTATTTCTATTTGGGGTTTTTCCTCAAAAATTACAGCACAAATTGCGCTCATACAGCATAATGCAGACCCCTGGGAAGCAACCAGGGTTCCAACTCAATGGCAAAGAATCGAAGGGTATCGTAATGACCTTACAACATTAATACGGCTTTCCGATGAAGCGCTTGTTTCAACACCAAAACCGCAGTTGGTTGTTTGGCCGGAAACGGCTTTTATCCCCAGAATTTACTGGCACACTACATACCGCGAAGATCAAAATGTTTGGGCTATTGTCAGAGATCTGTTGGACTATCTTTCGGCACAGGAAGTCCCCTTCCTGATAGGCAATAATGATGCACGCAGAGATTCGGCAAAAAACCCCGATCCATCACAAGGATTCCGGGTAGATTACAATGCAGCTATGCTCTATGAAAATGGAATTAATACGGCAATTTACAGAAAACTCCATCTGGTTCCCTTTACTGAGCATTTTCCCTATCAAAGACAATTACCCCGTATTCACCAATGGCTATTGAATGCGGATTTAACATTTTGGGAAAAGGGCGTGGAAGAAACAATTTTTACATTGCCGGATTTTACCTTTTCTGCGCCAATATGTTTCGAAGATACCTTTGGTTACCTGTCAAGAAATTTTGTCCGCAAGGGAGCCGACATTCTTGTCAATGTTTCAAACGATGCATGGTCAAAAAGCAGAAGCGCTCAGTATCAGCATCTTACTATGGCTGTCTTTAGAGCTGTAGAAAATCACCGTCCAATGGTTCGTTCCACATCTTCTGGCCAGACTTGCGCCATTGACCCAATGGGCAGAGTGATAGCAATGGCCTTGCCGTTTACAGAAACCTGGCTGAATGTAAACATACCCATAGTAAAAAAAACCACCATATATACGCTTTATGGCGACTATCTTGGAATATTTTTTGCTTTTACGGCTGTTATATTGTTGCTTTTCGGTGCATCTTGGTTTACAATAAAGAAACTAAAAAAAGCAGGTAAAAATCATGGACATGAAAAAAAAGATACTTATCGCAGATGATGAAAATGTCAGTCTGGATTTTTTTGAATTGATGCTGTCAAAACTGGGTTTTGTTGTAGAAAAATGCGACAATGGCCCGGAAGTTCTGGAAAAAGTAAAAAAATTCAATCCTGATTTAATTTTGCTTGACAATATCATGCCGGGTATGACAGGCCGCGAAATAACAAAAATTTTAAAAAAAGACCCTAACTATAAAAATATTTCCATTATTATGTTATCTGCGCTGGATGATGTAAAAGATAAAGTTGCAGGATTCGAAGCAGGTGTGGATGATTACATAACAAAGCCATTTAATTTTACAGAAGTACTTGCCCGTATAAATGCTGTATTACGCAACCGTGCATTATTTGATCAGATAAAGGTGCGGGAAACACGTCTTACCCTTGCAGAGGAATTAAACCGGGATCTTAAAGAAAACTTATCGGTCTTTATCGAAAGTATTGACGAGCTTGAACACGCTATTGCCATGATCTACGAAAATAGCGATAATGCAAATAAAGAAGCCCTTGTGAATCACGTAAAACCTGCAAGTGAAAAAATACTGTCGGTACGCAAGCATATTGCAGCCCTTGATGCAAGGATTGAAAAAACCATCAATGAATGGGATAATCTAAAAAAAGAAGAAATTGGGCTTCCTGTTCTAGAAGGCCAAATACGAAAATTCTTGCATCAAGATCAAAAACAATGATGTAAATCAGCAGCGAAGAGGTTACTATGCCCAAAAAAGACGGGAAAAAGAAAGATAAAAATGAAATTGTAATACTGGGCAAAACTACCAGTTTTACAGGAATTTTAAAGTTTAATACAACATTGCGTATTCAGGGTGTATTCAGGGGAACAATAGAAGCGCAAGGAGATCTAATCATCGATAAAGATGCTATTGTTGATGCAGATCGCATAACGGTCAATTCTCTTACGGTATTTGGCAGTATTTTTGGAAATGTTCATGCGGCAAATAAAGTTGATATGATGTACGGCGCAAAAGTACACGGCGATGTAAGCGCTGCAAGGCTTCGCATTGCAGACGGGGTTCTATTCGAAGGCAAATGCAAGATGACAAACATAGAAAAAGATGTTGACATTTTTCATAGGCCTACAGAAGAGATTAAAGCGGATTTACAACGGACAAATGTCAGAATGTGATTTTATAGATCAGGAACTAAGGGCAAAAGCCGAAAAAACAGCAGAAGCGGTAATGAAAAAACTAAATCAATTTTCGCTGACGCTTAGTTTGGCTGAATCATGCACTGCAGGTCTTGTATCTGGCTTACTAACAAATACAAGCGGAGCATCCGCCAATTTTTGGGGATCTTTTGTTTGTTATATGCTGGAATCAAAAGTGATAATGCTCGGCCTTGATAACAAAGAGCTTTTGGCACATGGCGTTGTAAGCCGCCAAACAGCCTGCTCAATGGCAATAAGCGCTTTACAAAAAAGCGGGGCAAACATAACATCCGCTGTAACAGGTTTTGCAGGGCCGGATGGCGACAGCAACGCACGCGGGGGAACGATATGGACAGCAACTGTCAAACAGAATGGGGAAATACATGCAAAAGAGTTTCATTTTACAGGCTCCAGAAACATGGTTCGAATGCAAGCTGCTATTGCAGTACTTGAGGAAATACTTAAAGTAATACCATATACAAAATAAATTTATCGATATGAAACTACCATGGAAACGCGGATCAGTCAGCTTGATCGCAGCCGCTGCAGAAGACAGAAAACTACGCCTCTTTTTTTGCTGTATAACAACTCTTGGAACAGTTGTTTTTTCGCTTTTAAACCCGCAGATAATCCGCTACACAATCGATTCAGTGATTGGAACAGGGCCGCTTGAAGCGCCAGCCTTTGTATCGGCATTAATCGAATCGATGGGCGGGCTTTCATTTTTACGTGATAATCTATGGATATGCGCGCTCTTTATCATTGGGGCTGCGCTCTTTGCAGAACTTTGTAACATGATACGCAGTTTTACAGGCTCCGAAATAGGCGAAACAATCGCATGGAGATTGTTAAACACACTTTACAGCCACATCCAAAAACTCCCATGGAATTGGCATGTAAAGTGCCAGACAGGAGATATTATCCAGCGCTGCACTACCGATGTTGACAACATCAGAAATTTTATTCAAAACAATTTAAGCGAACTTTTACGGACTGTTTGTATTTTTATTTTTTCGGTAATAATGATGTTCTCCATGGATGTTTTTATGTCACTGGTAGGACTATCGATAATTCCAATAATTTTTGTTTTTTCGTTTTTTTACTTTCGCCGTGTCAGCCGGAACTTTGCACGAGCCGAAGAAACAGAAGCCCAAATGCATGCTGCAGCTCAGGAAAATTACACAGGTGTGCGTGTTGTCCGCGCTTTTGGCAGGGAAGCCTGGGAAATGAAAAAGTTCAGTGAAAAAACCAATGCTCATGCCAATATCTGGGCGGAAATTGGAAAAATGCTTGGGCTTTTTTGGGGAGCCGGAGACATTTTAAGCGGACTGCAGCTGGCAGTTATCGTTGCCGCAGGGATTTTTCGCAGCGTTTACGGAGACCTTTCTCCCGGAACGTTTCTTGCTTTTTACGCCTACTGCAACATGATGATTTGGCCTGTCAGGCAGCTTGGACGGATTCTTTCGGATCTTTCAAGAACCCTGGTTGCAACTGAACGAATTCGCGAAGTACTTGCAACGGAACCGGAAACCGATCCCCCCGATGCGCTTTTTCCGCAAATCAAGGGCGAAATTTGTTTTGATCGTGTAAGTTTTTCATACGGCGATAACCAGGTATTACGTGATATTTCCTTTACCCTAAAGCCGGGGCAAACTCTGGCAATACTTGGCGCAACTGGTTCGGGTAAATCTTCACTTGTTCACTTGTTAAGCCGCCTCTACGACCTCGAAGATGGCTGCGGTACTATCTCAATTGACGGCATCGACATACGCCGAATTGCGAGATCTCATTTGCGAAAAAACATCGGGATTTGCCTTCAGGAGCCTTTCCTCTTTTCCAAAACGATCAGCAAGAACATATCCAGTTTACGAGTGCAAGCTGATGAGCAGGGTGTGGTCTGTCCATCCATTAAAGAGGCAGCATCTATAGCGCAGGTGCATAACTCTATCGAAGGTTTTGCGGACGGCTACAACACAATCATAGGAGAACGAGGCGTTACCCTGTCTGGAGGGCAAAAACAGCGTGTTGCCATTGCGAGGACATTAGCGGGTAAAACTCCTGTGTTGATCTTTGACGACAGCCTCTCTGCCGTTGACACAGAAACTGATGCACGAATACGTTCTGCAATGCGCGGCAAAATCAAGGATGCCGCTGTAATCATTGTTTCTCACAGGATTTCCAGCCTTATGCAGGCGGATAAAATTCTTGTTTTAAAAAACGGCACTGTAGAGGATATTGGTTCCCACAAAGAATTAATGGAAAGAGTTGGAACCTACCGGCGTATATTCGAAATGCAGGCATCAGGTTTCCAGGAGGAATAAAATGAGCGATCTTGAAGACTATGACTATAACAAACCAATGTCATTAAGTATATGGAAAAAAATGTTCCCGTTCATAAGGCCGGAAAAGAAAAACCTTATCATCTGCATAATATTAATGCTTGTTGTCGCAATAGTAGATATTCTTTTCCCGCTGCTTTTGGGTCATGTTATAAGATACAACATTCAGCCCAGAAGCTCTAACGGAGTTTGGCTGCTGGTTGGTATATTCACTTTTCTGGTTATAGTTCAGGGAGTGGTTGTACATTTGTTTGTATCAATCGGGATAAAATCCGAATCAAGAATGTGCCGCAATATCCGCAATGCAGTCTTTAACCATCTGCAAACATTGAGTTTGTCCTATTACAACAAAACTCCTGTGGGTTACCTTATGGCGCGCACCAATTCAGATACAAGCCGTATCGGAGACCTTGTAGCCTGGGGATTGATTGATTTTACATGGTCTGCGTTTTATTGCGTAGGAGCCATTATCGCCATGTTTCTTATTCACTGGAAGCTGGCGATAATCGTTTGTATTACAATTCCTCTTTTGGTTCTTTTAACCTGGTTTTTCCAAAGCCGTATTTTAAAAGTTAACCGCATAATGCGTAAAATAAATTCAAAAATGACCGGAGCCATGAACGAAGGGATCACAGGAGCGCGAACCGTAAAAGTTCTTGTATCAGAAGATGTTAATTTTGCAGATTATTCGGCAATTACAGGCGAATACCGCAAATATGGCACTCACATGGCGCGATTACATGCACTGTTCATTCCAATGACGCTTTTTATCGGTTCTCTTGCAACAGCCGCTGTCCTAAGCTTTGGCGGATACGAAATCGTCGTATTGGGCGCAGACCTTTCGATTCTGGCAATATTTTTACAATATGCAGGCGGATTTTTTTATCCAATTCAAAACATAGCACGTATTTTAACAGATTTTATTTCCACTCAGGCAAATGTAGAACGGGTTAACGGCCTTTTGGAACAGATACCCGGGATAACAGACACGCCGGAAGTAATAGAAAAATACGGCGATACTTTTACGCCCAAAAAAGAAAATTGGGAGCCAATTACAGGAGACGTAGAATTCCGTGATGTGACATTCCGCTATCCCGATGGACACAAAAATATTCTGGAAAACTTTAATTTGCATGTTCCTGCAGGAACATATATCGCTATCGTAGGCGAAACCGGCGCAGGCAAATCCACACTTGTAAATTTGGTTTGCCGCTTTTTCGAGCCGACAAAAGGCGAAGTACTTATCGACGGAAAAGACTACCGCCAACGCAGCCAGCTCTGGCTGCACAGTTCGTTTGGTTATGTACTGCAAACACCTCACCTGTTTTCCGGCACCATAAGAGAGAACATCCGTTACGGCCGCCTCAATGCAACCGACGAAGAAGTGGAAAAAGCCGCTGTTATTGTCCATGCCGACAAGGCAATCGCCAGAATGGAAAAAGGCTATGACACAGAAGCAGGCGAAGGCGGAGACAGGCTTTCCACCGGAGAAAAGCAGCTTGTCTCTTTTGCAAGAGCCGTCCTTGCCGACCCGCGTATCTTCATTCTTGACGAAGCTACAAGTTCCGTTGACACCGAAATGGAAATGCTTTTACAGGACGCCATCCACACACTTTTGGAAGGACGCACCAGCTTTGTCATTGCGCACAGGCTTTCCACAATTCGCAATGCACAGGTAATTCTGCTTGTAAAAAAAGGCAAAATCATAGAACGCGGAACACACAAAGAGTTAATGAAAAACCGCGGAGCCTATTACGAGCTGTACACACGGCAGTTCGAGGAAGAGGAACTGAAGGGTGCCAGGCACCAATTCTAATTGCTTCTTACCAAAACTCCATCCCAGGGAAGTAATGTACAAACTCCGTATGTGCAAACAGAGTTTGTGCCTTCAAGCTTTTTGCCTGAAGCTGATACAACCTGAGTTCCCCTAAAAAGCTCGTTAAACTTTTTTGGCGCTTTGACAGTACGGGAAGAAAAATTCAGCGCTATTGTATATAGTTCTTCTCCAAGTTTACGTTGATAGATTATAAGCCGGTCATCAGCGTATACAGGCAGGAATTCGCCGTAGATAAGACACATACTGTGTTTGCGCAATGTTATCATCTTTTTGTAAAAGTTTAAAATAGAATTGGGATCATTTTCCTGCGAGGCATAGTTGATAAACTTATAATTGCGATTAATGCCCAGCCATGGTTTTCCTTTGGTAAAACCGGCATTTTCACTGTTATCCCATTGTACGGGAGTACGGGAATTATCCCGTGAGCTGGCCTTTATCCATTTCCAGCGCAAAAATTTGGGAATACACAATTTTTTCATTAGCTTGTTTAAACTGTGGCTTACCACATCGTTCAGTTCATCAAGGCTTTTAAAGTCAAAGTTGGTCATGCCGATTTCCTGCCCCTGGTAAATGTAGGGAGTACCGCGAAGCGTTAGCTGAAACAGGCCAAGCATTTTTGCGCTGCGCTGCCATAATTCGCCAGGTTTCCCGTCTAATGCACGATCTCTTTCGGCAGCGCCAAAGTGCGACACAATGCGAGGCTGGTCGTGGTTTTCCAGGTACATGGCATTCCAATCAAGACCCTGCTGCCATTTTGTAATTACTTCAAGAAGTTTGCGAGCGCGGAATTTTTTTGGAATAAATTGTGCAATACGGCGGTCAACTTCCAGATGGTCAAAGAAGAACAGCATATTAAGTTCTTTGCGGTTTTCGTTGCTTAAAAGCCTTGCATCTTCCAGGTCTACAAAAACCGTTTCGCCTACGGTAAAACAATCGTATTTATCAAATACATCCCGTCGAAGTTCACGTAACACTTCATGGTTGCCTTCCTGCGATTTAAAATGTTCAAGCCCCTGAACAGCCAAACTTCTTTTGCCGTCTGTTAGGCTTGTTTTATAAATTATATTAATCACATCACAACGGAAACCCGAAGCTCCCTTATCCAGCCAAAATTTAAGTATATTTTTAACTTCTTCTATTACTTTTGGATTTTTATAATTCAAATCGGGCTGTTTTTTATCAAACAAGTGTAAATAGTACTCGCCTCTTTTTTCATCGTATTCCCATGTTTCGCCCATAAAAAAACCAGTCCAGTTGTTGGGAGGCAATCTGCGGCCACGCTTGCTGGTTTTTCCGGGATGCCAAATATAGTAATCGCTATAGGGACTTTTTGGATCCCTGCTTTTTACAAACCATTCATGTTCGTCGGAAGTATGGTTAATGACAAGATCCATGATGATCCGCATATCACGTTTTTTTGCTTCTGCAAAAAGTTTTTCCATGTCGGCCATTGTTCCAAACTTTGGGCTGATCGAATAATAATCGCTAATATCATAACCGTTATCTGCATCGGGGGATTTATACACGGGCGAAAGCCAGATAATCCCCACTCCAAGACTTTTAAGCTTATCCAAACGCGAAATAATCCCCGGAATATCACCAATTCCATCATCTGGGAATTCCGTCTCTGAGGTATCCAAAAAACTACGGGGATAAATCTGATATACAATATTCTCTTTCCACCACATATAACCTCTACAATGTAATTCTATCATATTGGAGACATATTGTCTTTCTTTTTATGTAATTTATGATATGATTAACTATGGCGAAATTTTTAATTGATGACAAATTATTTTCATACCTTGAGGATTTATCCTGTTTGACATTTTCGGACGACGAAAAGAAACATTTAATGGAAGACCTTCAAAAAACAATGAATGGTATCGCGCACTTAACAGATCTGAATACTGATGATGTACCGCTTTGCATTCAGCCTTTTGATCATGTAAATGTTTTCCGTGAAGATGCCGTACGCACTTCTTTGGATCGTGAGTTGGTTTTAAAAAACGCGCCATTAAAAAACGAAAAAATGTTTGTTGCACCAAAAACTTTAGAATGAGGAACAGAATGATTGGAGATGGCTTTTATGTTTGAGATGACTGCTTTGGAACTGGCGGCGGCGGTTAAAGAAAAAAAACTCAGTGTGCCGGAAATTACCAGTGCGTATATTGACATAATCGAGAAAAATGATTCTCGTTACAACGCTTTTATTACTGTATCAAAGGAAAGAGCTCTTGTTCGTGCCCACGAAATACAATCCCGTATTGACAGGGGAGAAACACTTTCGCCGCTTGCTGGTGTGCCGGTTGCTTTAAAAGATAATATTTCTGTGATGGGGCTGGAAACAACTTGTGCTTCTAAAATGCTTAGCGGTTATAAACCTGTTTATAACAGCACTGTTGTAGAGAAGCTTGAGTGTGCGGACTTGGTTGTAATTGGCAAGCTCAACATGGATGAGTTTGCTTTGGGTGATTCCTGTGAGACAGGAGCTTTTGGCGCTGTTCGCAATCCGTGGGATGTTTCCCGTGTAGCAGGCGGTTCTTCCGGCGGCAGCGCTGCAGCGGTTGCCGCTGGGGAAGTACCTTTGGCGCTCGGCTCTGATACGGGCGGCAGTTTGCGGCAGCCCTGCTCTTTTTGCGGTACTACCGGCATTAAACCGACATACGGCTCTGTATCCAGATACGGGATAACCACATGCGCTTCATCTCTTGATCAAACTGGACCAATCGCTCAAAATATCGACGATTGTGCCGCCCTGTTATCAATCATCTCGGGGCCGGACGAAAGGGACAGTACATGTATTATAAAAAAACCCTTTGAGTTTAACAGTATCAACGCAGATATTAAGGGTGTAAAAATCGGCTTACCGCGTAATTACCTAACAGAAAAAATAGACGAAGATGTAAAAAATGCAGTTCTTTCTGCAGCAAAAGAGTTTGAAGCTGCTGGTGTTATCATAGAAGAATTTGAAATGCCTTTGATGGATTATGTAATTCCTGTTTACAGTATCATCACAGCTGCCGAAGTATCATCAAACTTTGCAAAGTATGACGGATTAAAATACGGACACCGCAGCGAAAAAGCAAAAACACTTTCCGATGTATACAAATTATCCAGAAGCGAAGGTTTTGGAACGGAAGTAAAAAAAAGAATAATGCTTGGATCACTTGTGCTTTCGCCTGGAAATTACGATACATACTACAAAAAAGCCTTGCAGGCACGTACTCTAATCAGGGATTCGTATAAAAAATTGTTTGAACATTATGATATGATACTTTCTCCTGTTACGCCAACTACAGCTTTTAAGTTAGGTGAAAACAAAGACGACCCAATGAAATCACTCATGGGACATATCTACACCGCCTCCGTTAATCTGGCAGGACTCCCTGCCGCGGCTCTGCCCTGCGGTTTTGACAAACAAGGATTACCAATTGGTTTCCAGTTAATTGGAGATGCTTTTTGCGAAAACAAATTGATAGATGCGGCAAAAGTTTATCAAAGCCTCACCTGTTTTCATACAAAAAGAAAAGCGGGTGAATCATGAAATGGGAAACTGTCATTGGGCTTGAAGTTCACGCCGAGCTTTCTACAAAATCAAAAATCTTTTGCGGCTGTTCAACTTCCTTTAGTAATGAACCAAACACAAAGGTTTGCCCTGTTTGCTGCGGAATGCCGGGTGCTTTACCTGTTTTAAATCGTGCAGTAGTAGAATATGCCATGCGGCTGGGAATTGCTTTAAACTGCGAGATAACAAGGTTAAGCCGGTTTGACAGAAAAAATTACTTCTACCCCGATATTCCCAATGCGTATCAAATATCCCAGTTGTATGCTCCAATCTGCCGTTATGGATATTTGGAAATCGAAACAGAAGAAGGCGTTAAAAAAATTAACATTCACCAGATTCACATGGAAGAAGATGCCGGCAAGCTCATCCATGATACGCACGGCAAAGGCGCTTTAATGGATTTTAACCGCTGCGGCATTCCACTTTTGGAAATTGTTTCAAAACCAGACTTTCGCAATTCTGCCGAAGTTATCGCGTACCTGGAAAAGTTACGCGAAACACTGCTCTTCCTTGATATATGCGATTGTAAAATGCAGGAAGGCTCCATCCGTGCCGACATAAACCTGTCAATACGCAAACCCGGCGAAGAACTTGGCGTTCGTACCGAAACAAAAAACATGAATTCGTTTAAAGCAATAACCCGTGCCATTGAATACGAAAGGGAACGCCAGATAGAAGTACTGGAAGACGGCGGCTTGATTTTTCAGGAAACACGCCGTTGGGATGACGACAAGGGAACTTCCTATGGTATGCGTACAAAAGAAAATATCCAGGATTACCGCTACTTTCCCGATCCTGATCTTCCTCCACTACAAATTGATGATAACTGGCTGGAGAGTATTAAGGCAAACTTGCCGGAACTTGCATACCAAAAACGCCAAAGATATATCCGTGATTTTAAAATAACTGAATATGCAGCAGGCATTATTACCGTTCACAAAAATATTTCCAATTTGTTTGAGAATGTTTCGCAAATAAGCAATCAACCGGTAGAAACAGCTAACCTTATAACAGGTGAAATAATGCGGCTGATGAACAATTCAAACCTCCTACCCGAAGACCTAACATGGGGGCAAACTGCAGACTGTCCTTACATTAAAAAACTTTCCGTATTAATTGGTTTTGTCACAAGCGGAAAAATAAACCGCAGCGTTTACAAGGAAATCGTCGAAGCGGTATTCACAAGCAACGTTGATCCGGAAAACTACATTACCCAAAAAGGATTGTTGATGGTCAATGATGACAATGCAATCATAGAAGCTGTAAAAGCAGTCCTGTCAGAAAATCAGGACTCTGTAACAGATTACCGCGGCGGCAAAGAAAAGGTTTTTGGCTTTTTAATGGGACAGGTGATGAAAAAGCTGGGCAAGGGCGGAAACCCGGAACTGGCAAAAAAGGTATTGGAAGAAGCGTTAGCTTAACGTTAATCACAGGTGTGCTGGGGGCGCAAAGCCCCCAGCACACGGTTATTCACTTCCCCCGGAAGAGCCTTACAATTATGTTTGATTCGCAATTACGCTTGACGGTTTCCACCAAATATGATAGGATTGTACCAATGAACCAGACAAAACAAAGAGCAAATTACAAACAGATATGTCGTACTCACAATTATTTACAGACAACAGCTTTGCTCATTGCTAACTGCTCTTAGTTATCTGATTCATCCTCCGAACCGTCGACGATTGCGGCGCA
>JAITFY010000112.1 GCA_031281025.1 Treponema sp.
ATTTACCCGATTTTGTCACTGATGTCAGATCAGCAGCGGCGGCTTCATGAACGCGGCTTTTCTCCTGTGACGATAAGGGGAGGGCAAACCAAAGAAGAGCGGGACGAAATATGGCGGCAACTGGAAAATGGGCAAAGCAAATTTATAATTGCAAACCCGGAAGTTTTACTTACACCGCAAGTGAAAGACAGGCTAAAAAATATCAAAGTGGTTCATGTTGTAATTGACGAAGCTCATTGTGTCAGCGAGTGGGGAGAAAGTTTTCGTCCCAGTTATCTGGAAATAGGTACTATCATTGAGTCACTCAGTTTATACAAACAGGGACTGCCGCTGGTTACAGCTTTTACCGCTACAGCTAGTGCACCTGTACTGGAAAAAATCAAAAAGTATATTTTTGGCGATTCAGAAGCACAGTTAATCATGGGAAACCCGGACAGGCCAAACATCAGCTATTCAACAAAGGGCTGCATTAACCGCAACCTAACAGTACGCGATCTTTTGACAACCAACAAACGCCCGGCAATTGTTTTTTGTTCATCGCGTCCGGGAACTGAAAAGCTAACGCATTACCTTAGAGATGAGCTCGCCGAAATGGGTTATCCCTGGTACAACGAAATACGTTTTTACCATGCAGGTTTAAGTAGAGAGGAAAAAGCAGAAACGGAAAAATGGCTTTTAAAAAACACAGAAGCCGTCCTTTGCAGCACGTGTGCATTTGGAATGGGAGTTGACAAATCTGATGTACGCACTGTTATTCACAGGGATTGCCCTCCCTCTGTAGAAGCCTATTTGCAGGAATCTGGCAGGGCGGGACGCGATGGCGAACAATCCAAGGCTATCCTTCTGTGGGGACCCGACGATGAGACAGCCATGTTACGTGCAAAAACCAGTGCAGATAAATCGAGACTTTCTTCGCTGTTGAATTACGCAAAGGATATCGAACTCTGCCGCAGGCACTCCCTTCTTATTTTGTTAAACTACGACTCTGGCGGCGAAGTACCGGAAAAACACTGCTGCGATGTCTGCGAAAACGAAGCCAGTGACAAATTACGCGAAGAACCATCAACCATTGATTTTTTTCGCAGGAACAAAAGAAGTTATACGCAAAATCAGGCTGCTTCTATCCTTGCAGAAAGCAATTCTATACGCTGGTCGCAGGGTGATGCATCAATCGTGATTGGTAATTTGATCAAAAGCGGCAAGTTAAAGAAGCTAAAATGGTTCCCATGGAAAGGAAAAATCACACTCCCTTTCACCATCACTTGAAAAAAGTATCAAGCCGCCTGCACGCTTCTTCAACATCGGCACGATGGCCAAAGGCAGAAAAACGCACAAACCCCTGTCCAGCGGGGCCAAAACCCGCGCCTGGTGTGGTAACAATATGGCACTTTTCAAGGATTTCTGCAAATACTTCCCAACTGTCTCTTCCCGGGAAAAACGCCCAAATGTAAGGGGAATTATCGCCGCCTATACAGTGAATCCCAAGTTTTTGAAGCGCCTCTCTTATAAGTTTTGCGTTGCCAAGGTAAAAATCCGTAAGGCAGCGAATTTCTTTTAACCCTTCGTCGTCTAACGAAACAAGTCCGCCTGCCTGAGCGATGTTTGAAGCGCCGTTAAAAATCGTACCCATGATACGATTCCAATCTGCGTTGACACTTTCGCCTCCTGCGTACTTTAATTCCTTTGGAACAACAGACCATCCAAGCCGTACTCCGGTAAATCCTGCAGGTTTGGAAAATGAGTTTACTTCGATGGCGCAGGAATCTGCTTTTTCGATTTCGTAAATTGTTTTTGGCAGCGAAGGATCACGTATAAATTCGCTGTATGCCGCATCAAAAATTATGATACAGCGCTTGTTAATTGCAGCCTCCACAAGTTTGGACAGCTGTTTATGATCGGATACTGCGCCTGTGGGATTGTTAGGCGAACAAAAATAGATAAGACTGTTTTGCGGAATAAGATCAAGGTTAGGGAAAAAATTGTTTTCTGTTGTACAGGGAAGATATGTAATTCCTGTATAACCTGTTCCTTCCCAGCCGCCTGCAGCTCCCGCCAATACGGATCCGTCAACATATACAGGGTACGAAGGATCCTGTACGGCGATTTTTGTTCCCGCCCCAAAGAGCATCTGTAATCTGCCGATGTCACACTTTGCCCCATCTGAGACAAAGATTTCGTCTATCGAGAATTTGCCTTTGTAGAAAACCTTTGAGATTTTTTCCCGCAGTAGAGGAAGCCCTTCATCCTGATAGCCGGAGTAACCTTCTTTTGTCCCAAGCTGCCTTGCGCCTTCTACAAGGCCGGCATTAGTAAAAGGCAGGATTGGTTCTGTGGTGTTGCCAACACCCAAACTGATGATTTTCGCATCAGGGTTTGCCGCTGCAAATTCACGGCGGCGCTTGGCAATTTCCGGAAATAAATAACCGGCTTTTAAGTTAGCGATATTTACATTTCTGGTAATCATTTGGTTCCTCCTAAAAATTCCTCAACACCTCCAATATCCAGCGTTGCAAAGTAGTCTTCTGCTGTTTCTGGGCGGCGTATTTGCACAACAGAGCCGTCTGTACGCAAAAGCAGCTCGCCGCAGCGGAGTTTACCGTTGTAGTTAAAGCCCATCGCTCTGCCATGGGCGCCTGCATCATGGATAACGACAAAATCTCCGGCGCCTTCTACATCCGTGGATGTAATTTCCGCTGTTGTAAGAATCTTTGGCAGTTGGCGTTGTATTGCAAACTTGTCGTTGTTTTCGCATAAACTACCCACAACATCGTAGGTTTCGGTTAACGGAGCATTTTCCTTGCCAGGAATCGTTATATGATGATATGCTCCGTACAGGGCTGGACGCATTAAATCCGCCATGCTTGCATCCAGTGCGATGTAGTTGCGGTAAATTTCCTTTTTGTGAACAGCCCGTGTTACAAGCCAGCCGTAGGGGCCGGTTACTACTCTGCCCCATTCAGTGCGAATACCCATTGGGACAAGCCCTGCGGGAATCAGAATTTCGTTATACGCTTTTTGTATTCCGTCTACAAGAACGTTGTAATCAACTGCCTCCTGATCAGGATGATAGGGAATTCCTACGCCGCCGCCAAGGTTGATAAACTCAAGGCGTATTCCTGTTTTGTTTAAAACCTCTACGGCAAGCTCAAAGAGCATACGCGCTGTTTCTATGTGATAAGGAACAGACAGTTCATTTGAAGCAACCATTGTGTGCAGAGCAAAACGTTTAACGCCTTTTTCCTTTAACAGCGAATAACCCCGGATAATTTGCTCATGGGTAAGACCGTACTTTGCTTCTTCCGGCTTACCTATAATAACATTACCTTCCTTGATTGGCCCCGGATTGTACCGCATGGAAATAAGCTGTGGTAACCCGCAATTTTTTTCCAAAAACTCAATATGGGAAAAATCATCCAGATTAATCACAGCTCCATTTTTCATTGCAGCATTATATTCGTTTGCAGGAGTTTCATTGGAAGTGAGCATAACATCTTCGCCCTGCATTCCCGCAGCATCAGCCAGCAGCAATTCCGGGAAACTCGCACAATCAGCGCCAAACCCTTGTGCCGCTAAGATTTTAAGGATATACGGATTTGGCAATGCCTTTACCGCAAAATGATTCTTGTAAGAAGGAAATACCGAAAAAGCCGCCTTTATCCGGCGAACATTATCGATAATTGCCCCTTCATCATAAATATAAAACGGCGTAGGATACTTTTGTATTAATTCCTCTAGCTTAATTTTATCCAACGGAAAATATTTGTTGTTCATAAGTTTTCTCCTTTATTTTCTCGCAAAGGCGCCAAGATCGCCAAGTTCTTATTTGATATATTTCTACTAAATTCAAATAAAATAATAATTTTAATTAATAAATTTAAATTAAACTTGGGGAAGCAAACTAAGTTTTCAAATAATAGCTTTGCGTTCTTTGCGTCTTGGCGTCTTGGCGAGGAAAATAAAAAATTAAACCTCTGTGAAGGGAAAAAAGATGAAACCATTAGTTTAAATATCCCTTATATTTTAATAGCTCCGCACTAAGTATTCCACCGCCTGCTGCGCCTCTTACTGTATTGTGCGAAAGCGCTACAAAGCGGATGTCAAAAATATTACAGGGACGAAGCCGTCCTATTACGACTGCCATTCCTTTGCCGGCATCGCGATCTTTACGCGGCTGGGGACGATTGTCCTCTTCGCGGTAAATGATTGGCTGCTTTGGCGCCATGGGAAAATCCGCTTCCTGCGGCAAACCTTTGTAGGCTGCCCAAATAGCTTTGATTTCTTCCAGAGACGGTTTTTTCCCGGCAAATTCCAGACTAACACAGGCAGTATGTCCATCAACAACCGGCACACGATTACAGTGAGCAGAGATCTTTGGAAGCTCTGCGTTTTTGAAAATACCGTTGTCAATGCTGCCAAATATTTTTAAGGGTTCTTTTTCGGACTTTTCTTCTTCGCCGCCAATGTAAGGAACGATATTATCAATCATATCCAGACTTGGAACGCCGGGATAACCGGCCCCGGAAACCGCCTGCATGGTACTGACAAAAAGCCGCTGTACGGGGAAGCCCGCCTGCGCCAATGCATGAATTGGTTTTATGTAACTTTGAATCGAGCAATTTGGCTTGACAGTAATAAAACCCCGCTCCCAGCCGCGTGTTTTTTTCTGCATGGGAATGATATCCGCATGATCGGGGTTTACCTCGGCAATTAAAACCGGTACATCGCTTGTCCAGCGGTG
>JAITFY010000102.1 GCA_031281025.1 Treponema sp.
TGAGGGCGTCATCGAGCAAGTAAATCACATTTTATCATGGGCAATCATCCCACTGCAAAGTACGGTTCCTGTGGTTCTTAATGAAATACTTGGTTCCTTAGAGACCTCATAGAAGATTATACTATTAAAAAACCACGGGGCTTGATGACTTATTACTCACCCTCAAAGTTATTAAACAATGGCAAAGAAAGCAAAAAAAATTAAGACAGGCAAGGGCTTAAAGCTCGAAATTGTAAATCCCCACGCCGCCGGGATAGACGTATCTTCCACAGAAATGCAGGTATGCGTACCAGAAAAATGTGATTCGGACAATAATCGTCGATTCGGCACATTTACAGCAATTCAGAGAGAAAAAAAGTTTCAATATAAATATTTGAAAATAAAACAGATAAAAAATTTGGAAGAATAAATTTTTCCGGCTAATTTTGCCGTTGGAACACAGTAGAGGGTGCGAGAGGGCTTTCGCCCCCATATAGGAGCTGAGCTTTTAACTACAGTGTTCTTTCATGTTAAAAAAATTTAAAGCCGCAAGGAAGTTGTGATAACTAAGCCTTGCGGCTGTTGTTTTAACTGCTGCAAAGGTAAGAAAATTTTTGAATAAAAACAAATAAATTTCATTATTTTTACGCAAATTATTGCATTTTTTGATTTTTTTACTGCGTAAAGCTACCCTAAGAAAGAACAGAAGATTTTTTCACAGTCAGAATCCCAAAGCAGCCGGATGGCGACCAAAAGACTCAAGCCGCCAAAATCCGCAAAACTGCGCAAGCGAGCCGCCCGATTAGAGCGGTTTAAGCAAAGTCAACGGCAATTGTCAGCCAAGGAAAGAGGTAAAGTCATGTTATGGCAGATTAAAAAGGTATTGCACTGTCATTTTCCTGATTTACAGGCACGTTTGTCATCTCTGAAAGACCCTCGCAAGGGAACAGAATACACTATTGAAGAGTTGGTTATGGCTGCCATTGTGTTGTTTATATTGAACTGTGATTCGCGTAACGACTTCAATAACAAGCGTAAAGACAAACAGTTCTGTTGGAACTATTATCGGATGTTCCGTCTTCGTCTGCCACACATGGATGCGGTGAACGACCTGTTTAAAAAAATGGAACCCGACGAGCTGGAAAAGATTCGTTGCCGTTTAATTAACGCATTGATAGAGAAGCGCGTATTGCATATATTTCGCTTCTTTGGTACTTATTTTTATATCGCTGTCGATGGTACCGGCGTCTATAATTGGGGCGATAAACCACCGGAAGGGATTCACAACCATGCCCTGAAAAAAGAATCCAGTAAAGGAAAACTGAGTTATTCCAGTCAAGTGCTGGAGGCGGTTCTGGTTTGCAAAAATGGGCTGACTGTTCCGCTGATGAGCGAGTGGATTGCCAATGACGAGCCGCAATATGACAAGCAGGATTGTGAATCAAAAGCCTTCAAACGGTTGGCTGTCAGGCTGCACAAATACTTTCCACGACTGAATATCTGCATTTTGGCCGATGGTCTGTACTCTAACGTTTCAATAATGAACATCTGTCAAGAATACGGCTGGAAGTTCATCACCGTTTTCAGGGATGGTAATCTGCCCAGCGTATGGGAAGACGTCAATAGCTTACTTCCATTGGCCGGTGGAGCCGAATCTTGTCAGCAACAACTGTGTGATTCTACTCACTGGATTACACGCAACTACCGGTGGATTAAGAATATAGAGTATAAAAAACATTGTATTCACTGGATAGAATGCTCTCAGGAAACTACCCATCGGAAAAAGACGAACGAGAAAGTCTCCAATCGTTTTGTATTCCTGACCAGTATGGATGTGAATGTGAATAATATAGTCTCTATCTTGACGGCTGGACGGGCAAGATGGTATATCGAAGACCATTTTAATACGCAAAAGAACAGAGGCGGAAATCTTCACCACAAGTTTAATCGTCAGAACTTCATGGCGATAAAAAACTGGCACAGTACCAGACAGTTGACTTGTATGATAAAGGAATTTGTCAAGCATACATCGGAACTTCAGCAACTGATGAAAGAAGACGCAAAGATGACATGGAAAGAGTTATGGAAAAACTTGAATTCGTACTTAACCATGTGCATGGTCAAAGAGCTCATCGTCGAGTTTGAGCATTGGAGCAAGTCGGGCAGACAGGCGAGACTGGAATAGATAGAGGGATATAAGTCGGAGGGAATCCGGCGCGGAGATACATCACTCCTGAATTTGATGAAACGCCTCTTAAGAAACTAAAAAAATAAGAAACAGATATAAAAATCACATGTTGAAAAATCCAAAAAACGTAGGAAATAAAACCAACGGAAGGGAATACTATAGCCTTCACTTAAACCAAGGGACAAATGGTGAAATTTTTATTTTTAAAACTGAATCGCTGATCAAACCTTATTTATTTGATTTTTCCAGAAAAAATTCCGAAATTTGCCGGAAATTTCAAAAAGACATAATTATTTTATTTTTTAAAATTAAAAATACGAAATCACAATGACAAAAAGCGCATTACAACTTGCACGAGCCACTTATAAACCGCAATTGCCCAAGGCATTGACCGGGATTGTCGCTCTTAAAGAAGGAGAAGCAACCCAGTCGGTTGCCGACCGGGAAGAGATCAAAAAATTGTTTCCAAACACCTATGGAATGCCATTGGTAACCTTTGAAGC
>JAITFY010000175.1 GCA_031281025.1 Treponema sp.
TACCACGCTCCTGGAAAATCTTCATTTGCATTTATTTTTTCATTGGGAGGTGAAAATCGAATAGTTAGAGCAGTTAATGAAGGGCTTGGATCATTGTTCTCTGATGGTGTACTTTGGTATACAAGAGAGATCGACTTTATCAGAAGAACACGCCCCTTGGCTCTTTTTTCTCCATTTATAACAAGCCATGATAAAAACAGAAGTGCTACACAACTTCATAGTCTTGAACAACGTAAAATGTCCGCAGCACTGCTTTTATTAAGTCCTGGCGCTCCCTTCGTATATTACGGCGAAGAGATTGGCTTGTGGGGAGAAAAACCTCAAAATGAAAGTAACGACGACAGGGTAGTTAGAGGGCCAATGATTTTTGATATGGACTTTCCATCGCCTGGCAGGCCAAACCCTTTCCTTTGGTATTGGAAGCAGAGTGACTGGGATAATGGACAGGGCTTGCCGACTTTGGTGGGGAATAAACAGGATGGAGTAAGAGAACAAATGCTTGATGAGGACTCCCTCCTGCGTTACTTTATAAGAATTCAAAACATAAAAAAAAGGTATCCATGGATAGCCTGGGGCAGGGTTGATGACAGCGGTATTTCAAGAATCAGCGGAGACGGCCGCAATCCAGGTAATATTGCTGTTTATCGTGTAACAGATAATAAACCAGGAAGTTCTACTTTTGGAAGAAGTGTTGTAATAGCGCATAACACTTCAAGAGGAAATAACCATGAAGCTGTCAGACTTCCCAGAGCAAGAGGTAATTATGCAATTTCTGCATTAGGTAATGCTCAATTTCCTTTTGTTATTGAAGGCGATGATAATATTTTTTGGCTTAAACCATATACAACGGCAATATTCGAAGAATTTGACCGGGATTAAGGAGCGAAAATGAACAAATATCAAGTAACAAATAACAAAGAGCAAAAGTTGTTTTATTTATTTTTTGCTATCTGCTCTCTGTTCTTTTTCTCCTGCGAAATGGCTCCTGTATCAACTTCTGCAATTTCGCCGCTTTCGCATTTACCCAACGAAGGAACATGGTACCAAATTTTTGTAGGTTCCTTCTTTGACAGTACCGGAAACGGTATCGGCGATTTACGTGGTATCACAATGAAGCTCGATTACTTAAATGATTCTCACACATGGCGTCATGCCCAGAATATCGCTCTTTACGGAGAATGTAACGACAGCCTTCATGTTGATGGTATCTGGCTTACTCCGATTCATCCATCTCCAAGTTATCATAAATACGATGTTGATGATTATATGGGTATAGACCCTCAGTTTGGAACCATGGATGATTTTAGAGTGCTGCTTCGTGAAGCGCACAAACGGGGTATGAAGGTTATCCTTGACCTTGTCTTGAACCATTCGTCGGACAGACATCCGTGGTTTCAGAATGCGTTACAGGAAGTCCGCTCCGGAAACCCCGGCCGCTATGCCGGTTATTATCATTTTTATTACGGTGCAACACCGCCTCAAAAAGAATCTGTGGATTATGCCGACTGGTGGTGGGAATGGGATGCAGGACGCGATGGAAGCCGCTGGATGCCCGGCAGAGGCATCAGAGGGCGCTTTTATCGCTCATGGGGGAATGCCGCTCCCGGTATTTGGTACGAAGGTTCTTTCTGGACAGGAATGCCGGATTTAAACTTCGACAGCCACCATTTGCGGGAAGAAATCCAGTCAGTAGCGGATTTTTGGCTGGGTAACGGTCTTGATGGTTTCCGCCTTGATGCAGTTCATTATTTTTATCTGTGGGATGAAATCGGTCAATATGAATTTGATACAATTCCGCATGATGCTCACGAAAAAAACATCAGATTATTAAGATGGCTTAACGATTATTCTCAGAGAATAAACCCTAATGTTTTTTTGATTGGCGAATGTTGGAGGCCTGTTGGCGTTATCGAAGATTATTTCCGTTCGGGAATGAATTTCTTTCATTTTGGAACATCCGGGACAATAAGGAGTGTCTTAAACAACGGCAATGGAGAAAACTGGGCAAGGTTTCTTGCGGACTGGGACAGGCGTGTTAAAACCCGCAACCCTAATGCTGTAATATCAACGTTTCTTTCCAACCACGACAAATACCGCAGTTTCTATCAAATGGGCGGGGAAATCAATTCCTGGGATGACGGCTGGACCGAGGATTGGCTGATTAACCCATCTTCCAATGCGACAAGAGACCAGCTTAATCCGCCACCTGGGATTCGAGGGACTGACCGGCGTAAATTTGCAGCCTCGTTGAATATTTTAGCGCCTGGAACTCCTTTTATTTATTACGGCGAAGAAATCGGACTTCTTCATAATGTTGTTGATTACTGGTCGCATTTGGGAGATCACGACCATCACCAATTTACTTGTGACCGTGTTGTTTGCGAACCAAATATTTGCGGACATCCGAATAATTTTAGAAGGGCAACCGATGACACAGACTTTCGCGGCCCAATGTGGTGGTCAAATACAAATCGTATAGGAACGACAAATCCGCCGGAAAACAGAAGGTGGTCTGAAGCAGCTTTGCAATCACGATACGGAAACGGGGTAGAAGAACAAATGGATGATTATTTTTCCCTGTTAAGGCATTATATCCGCCTTGGTAATTTAAAAAGCCGCAATCCATTTATAGCATGGGGCAATATGGAATTTTTTGATACGGATAATAATCGTATTGCCGCCTGGCATATAACCGATAACCGCCCTGGAAGCCCAACCCGCGGCCAAAGGGTAATTGTAGCGCATAACGCGGATTACTATCCTGAAGATTTTGATCCCGATTCGCCAGGGGGAAGGCAAATGTTTAGTATGCCGGCTAGCGAACGTGCATTATGGATCGACGGTGTGTGCGCCCGCCATCCTGATTGGCTGCCAACCATAAGCGCCGACGGACTCGTAATCGAAATGCCTCCTTACACAAGCGCAATTATAGGAGTGGGGCCAAGATGAAAATAATTATCAATGTAATACTGGTGTTTTGTTTTATTTTTTTATCTTGTACGGTGCCTGAGTCAGAGCATATTGAACGTACGCTTTATGATCCGGATTTGCACGGCTGGAAGACTGCTTCATGGACGCCATTTGGAGTTGGTGCCCGTATAAACGGTTTTGCCTATGGCAATGTTAATGGGAGAGATACTTATATTGCAGTTTCAGGCAACGGAATAATAGGCTGGTCGTATAATGGTGATTTTTGGCATAAAGCTGCAGAATTGCCAATTCATTTTAATGCAGTTGCTTTTGGTAACGGCGTATTTGTAGCTGTCGGCAATGCGGGAAGATACGCTTGGTCGTTTGACGGCAAACATTGGAATGTAAACGAAAATTTAATAACCGGCTATGGTTCAGAAAATATTAACGGAATCGCCTGGGGACAAGATAATTTTGTAGTTGTTGGCGGAAACTCAAATATTGCGGTAACAACTTCAATAACAAGCGACGGTTTAGGATGGGATTCGCGCCGTCCTTCTGCCAACGCTACAACGGATCCCTGGAATGATGTTGCTTTTGACAGTATTGGCGGAAGGTTTTATATTGTAGGAAACAATGGACGGCGCGGCTGGAATGGAAATGTAGCGACAAGTAGTGTTTGGAATATTCAAACCGGCGGCGAGCATGTCGGTAATAGCAATATTACCAAAGTTACTGTAGGAAGGCGCGGCGCAACCAGCAGCGGCAGCGAAACTATTGGTATAGGCATTCTTTTTAGTAATAACCGGGTTGCAATAGTATTACATCCTGATTTTAATTTTGGATATTACATTGATGCAGACCTTGCTCCACTTCAATTTATAGCAAGGCTTGATCAATGGGGAAACCCTGTGTTTGAAGATCATGTTTTATTTGATATAACATGGGGCGGCGGTTATTTTTTGGTCAGCGGTAATGCTTCTTTGATTGGACATTGGAACAGCGCAAATCCTTCAAATTTTAGCGGGCGTTTTTGGAGTTCAATGATTTTTCAGGAATTTGACCGCTGGCCTACTACCTCTATAGAAGCCTTAAACGGCAGATTTTTTGTCGGAAATGAAGGCGGGAAAATAGGATATAGCAAATGAAAAAAAATAATGTTTTTAAATGTATTTGTCTAATTATTGTTTTTCTTTTTATAACATCCTGTTATTTAACAAATGTTCCAATTTATCCAAGCGCTTCGGCTTTCCATAATGTTATACATTCGCCTTTTCTTGCAGGAAACGAAGAAATCACCGGAATGGCAACTTGCGGGGATTTTGTTGTAGCGGTAAGCTACTCTGGAACAATAGCATGGTCGGATGATCACGGTATAACCTGGGATGATACAGTTACAATAATCGAAGGATTTTCTGATGGAATTCGTTTTAATACAGTTGCCTGGGGAGAGGGGTATTTTTTTGCAGGCGGAGACGGCGGAAAAGCTGCTTTCTCAAGAGACGGCAAACTCTGGCATTACGGAGTTATCGGCCCAATGTCGCCCAAAAATATTCTTGCGACAGCGGTTGGCGAAATGCGCGGGCAGACTGTTTTTATTGCAGCTGGCAACGACGGCAGAATTGCTTATGCACTAAACTCCCCAACCGGCCCGTGGGTTCATGTATGGTTCTCGCCTTTTGGAGATCTTAATAACTTTGGAGATGATATTAACGCGCTTATTTACGGAAAAGTAAGAGGCAATGGGCTTTTTGTCGCTGCCGGCGATAATGGGAAATATGCCGTTATGAATGATTTTTCCGAAAAACTGTACGGCCCTACAACGGCGGGTACAAGGGAAGATTTTAGATCTGCTGCCTACGGCAATGAACGTTTTATCGCTGTTGGAGATGGAGCGCTTATGCGAATCAGCGCTAACCCTGAAAGCTATTCATGGGTTACTGTAAGGGATCATGACTTTATGCTGCGTCCCTTTGATCATATAGCTTTTGCTCCGGCAATAAATCATTTTGTTGTAATTTCCTCAGAGGATGCAGTGGTTGGGTTTTCGCCTGATGGTGAACTGTGGTCGGCGATAACTCTTACAAGCCGTTTTGTAAATGGAATAAGCGCCGTTGTTGGTACAAAAGAAAGAATTATCCTTGGCGGTAAAGACGGCATGATTGTCTATTCAAATTAGGAGGCGCCATGAAAAAACATTTTATATTGCTGATTATAACAATTTTGGTTTTTGGAGCTGGTCTTTTATCCTGTCTTGAGGCGGAGGCAGGAGAAAAATTCTTTGAATATCACCGTAGAGAAACTGATATGGTATCGCATGGTTTTTCTACGAATAATACAATTGAATTGCGTGTAACAATCTACGGCGGAAAATATATCTCAACTTTGGATGCATCTTATTTTCGCTTAACAAGAATAAATCAAATAATTGAATTAAAGGATGAATATATTATTCGTAACGACGATACACGCGTTGCCATAAGGTTTGATTCACCTTTACCGGATTCTGACGGCTATAAGCTCACTGTAAAAAGTAATGCAATACAGCCGGATGATTTTACAAGAACATTGATTATAACCCCAGTTTCCGGCAGTGGAAGCTAATATCGTTTAAGGAGAAATAAATGAATATCAGGAAAATAACATTGGTATTAATTGGCGCTTTAATCGTAACTGCGCTTTTTGCAGAAGAAGTATCAACCGAAGTAGATTTGTCCAACTATGGCCTTGAATTTGGCGGCGGTGTAAAAACCGGAATTATGGTAATGAACCGTGATTACGGCGGCCACCTTGGCAATATTGCGATGGGGCAAAAAATGGAGCAATCGCTTTACTTTGCTTCCTTTGAAAACCAGGCAAGAAGAGGAGTTGCATGGTTTAATGTAGGTTACTCCTGGCATGATGACCAATTAGGCGATTTTGGCGTAAAGTTTGGGATGTGGGCGCATGGCGATCTAAAAACCTTGGATGACAATATACGTTTAGGGGATCATTATATTTGGGCAAATCTTTATGAAGATCGCCTTAGATTAATAATAGGGCAGGGCGGAGGAACACCCATAAGTTCGGGCGGCTGGATAAATGCAGACTGGCTTAGTTATCCGGGAGTGCGTGTTTTTTGGGTAGATGATTCGGGTTTTAGCGCTGGCCTTAATTTTCCTGATCCCGGCGAAGAAGGTATAAGACCTGTAAATTATCTTTCCATGCTTAAAGCCGGTGTTTCCTACAGAAGTGACGATTGGAGTGTATCATTCCAGCTTTCCAACAATCCGATTTACGATGACAGCAAATCCAATCACTGGGGCGGCTTGCACCGGCCTCACCAGGACCCAATAGCAATGTCAGGAAACATCGCTTTTAGTGCAGGACTCAATTCTCTCTTTAATAATAAAGGTTTTATAATGTTTGAAGGTTTATTTACTGATCTTGGCGAAGATAATATTAGAGGACTGGATTCGAATTACACTTATTCACCTTCCAAAACTGCCTTTGCTTTACAAGCCGGTTTTCCATTTACGGATCAAATCTACGGTGAATTAAAAGGAAAATATACAATCTCCAAAGGGCCTAATGAATTGTTAACAGCAGCGAGTACCTGGGGTAAAATAGAATTTGAACCTTATGTCCGTTATCAGGCATACGAAAATGTAGCTTTTAATTTATCGTGGTATATCGCTTATTATATTAATAGTTATTATCTTGCGCTTGATAATACTGCTCTTCCATATAAGTTTAACGCGGGGCAAGTACCCGGTTATGATCCGCTTCTGGATTATCTTTCTACTTACCAGACAGCAATAAAACCGTCAGTTTCGTTCGACTTGGGAAATGGCGAATTTATTATTGGATACGAAGGTTCTTTTTCAAGGGACCATGTTCAAAATATCGGATACATAGACTTTAGATGGAGCTTTTAATTAACCATGAAAAAACGAGCATTAATAAGCGTATTTTACAAAGACGGAATTCTTGAGCTGGCGTTATTTTTAAGCGCTTCTGGATGGGAAATTGTTTCTACGGGTGGTACTTCAAAATACCTTAAAGAAAACAATATCGATGTTACCGATATTTCCGGCATTACCGGTTTTCCTGAATGTCTTGACGGGCGTGTAAAAACACTGCATCCTTCAATTCATGCAGGGATTCTTGCACGGCGGGATGTGCAAAGCCATGTTGATACCCTAAAGGAATTATCAATTGGGGCTATCGATCTTGTTTGTGTCAATTTATATCCGTTTTTTGAAAAGGTACGCTCTGGGCTTTCCGTCGCAGAAACAATTGAGTTTATCGATATTGGCGGACCGGGAATGTTGCGTTCTGCGGCCAAAAATTACCGTGATGTAATTGTTCTTACAGATCCGCAAGATTACAATAAAACCATAGAAGGCCTAAAGACAGGTAATGTACCGTTGGAATTTAAAAAACATCTTGCCGGAAAAGTTTTTAATCTAACTTCTGCATATGATGCGGCTATTTCACGTTATCTGCTTGATGTTGATTACCCCGAATATATGCCGCTTTCTTTAAAAATTGGTCAACATTTACGATATGGTGAAAACGGGCATCAGAGTGCAGCACTTTACCTGAACACAGACCGGCCTGGGGTAATTGGTTCAATGGAGCAGCTCCATGGGAAGGAATTGGGCTACAACAACATAAAAGACCTTGATATGGTTTGGAAAGCGGCTTGCGCCTTTGGCCTTAAAGCTGACGGAACGCTTCCGGCCGGTGAAAACGACGTAAAAAAACTGCTTGGTATTCAAACCGCAGAAAAGGTTTGTTTTGCCGCTGTAAAGCACAATACTCTTTGCGGAATTGCTGCTGCCGATTCGCTTTGCGCCGCATACGATAATGCTTACGCCTGCGACCCTGTTTCCATTTTTGGAGGAGTAGTCGCCAGTAACACAAAAGTAGACGTTGCTACTGCCGAAAAACTTGACGCAGTATTCCTGGAAATTGTAGCTGCTCCAGAGTTTGACAATGATGCTTTGGAAATCCTAAAAAGAAAGAAAAATCTGCGGATTATTAAATTGACAAAAGCGCCTAAAGAAACATTGGAATACATAGCGGTAGACGGCGGGCTTTTGATTCAAAGCGTTGATCGCACTCTCTTTGAAAAATGGGAAGTTGTTTCAAAAAAGCAGCCGGAAAACAGGGATATAACCGATATGATTTTTGGCATGAGAGCGGTTACCTATGTTAAATCGAATGCAATCATGATTGTAAAAGACCTCTCTTCAACAGGCATCGGCGGCGGGCAGGTAAACCGCATCTGGGCAGCAAAACAATCGCTGGAAAGAAGCGCTATTGTGTTACGTGACACTGAACAGGCACGGGTTCTTGCCTCTGATGCGTTTTTCCCCTTTTCTGACGTAGTAGATGTTGCGGCGCAATACGGTATAAAAGCAATTGTTCAGCCGGGCGGCTCAATTAATGATGTTAAATCAATCGAAGCATGTGACAAACATGGAATAGCTCTTGTTTTTACCGGAACAAGACATTTTAAACATTAAAAAAAAGGGAATGAGATAAGCTCATTCCCCCTTGTTAACATTCTTTTTTCTACAATACTGGCTGGTCAGTTACCTCTGTGGTGACAGGAGCAGCCGGCGCTGCTGGTTCGATCACACATGGTTTTTTCACACATTCTTTCTCTACAGGCTTAATAATAGGGGCAATTGCCGCCGGCTTAACAACTGCTGGTTTTTTAACCGCTGGTTTCGCCGCTGGAGCTTTTGCTGCCGGTTTTTTAACCGCCGGCTTCTTTGCAACTACTTTTTTCGCTGCTGGTTTTTTAGCCGCTGGTTTTTTAGCAACTGCTTTTTTGGCTGCCGGTTTCTTTGCAACTACTTTTTTCGCTGCTGGTTTTTTAACCGCCGGTTTTTTAGCAACTGCTTTTTTGGCTGCTGGTTTTTTAGCTGCCGTTTTTTTTGCAACTGCTTTTTTGGCTGCCGGTTTCTTTGCAACTACTTTTTTCGCTGCTGGTTTTTTAACCGCCGGTTTTTTAACCGCAGGCTTCTTCGCTGCTGGTTTCTTTGCAGCTGCTTTTTTCGCTGCCGGTTTTTTTGCAACTACTTTTTTCGCTGCTGGCTTTTTGGCCGCAGGTTTTTTTACTGCTGGCTTTTTAGCTGCTGGTTTCTTCTCCATCCTTTACTCCTTGGATTTTAAAAGGTATACATATAGTTAACTATTCATTTGGAATAAAGTCAAGTAAAATAATTTTAAATTAAAAGTTTTCTTTTTTGTTTTTTCTAAGCGCTTCGATACAGATACGCCTAAAGATAACTACAGAAAGTCCCTTTTGAGTAATTTCCGCTTTTAGTTTTGCGGCATTTTCATCGACAAGATTTGGCTTTGCTTCCAATTCCAAAATGCGTTCGGGGTTTACTCCGCAGCCGGTTAAAAGGCCCTTTAGTCTTTGCGAGGGCAGGGAAGTCGGCTGGCAGCCTGTCATTGCTACGCTGTAATTATCAAGAATAATTACAGTCATTGTTACGCCGGCATCAACGGCATCAATCAAATTGGTAATACCTCCATGGATAAATGTAGAATCTCCGATTATCGAAAGTGCGTACTTTAAACCTGCATCGGCAGCTCCTTTTGCCATGCCTACACATGCGCCCATACAGACAATGCTTTCTATTGCATTCCAGGGAGCTGCAATACCCAGTGAATAACAGCCAATATCAGAGTTAAGGCCGACATCGGGATGTCCAGGGCGGGGATCAATTTCTTTTACCGCTTTCATAATTGCATCAAAACTATCAATATGAGGGCATCCTTTGCATAAAACCGGAGGACGTGTTGTAAGGGCGCCTGTGTCCAACTTGATGCTTTTTCTTGGAGGTAATCCAAGAACGTTTCGCACATTGTCAGGATCAAGTTCTCCGGCCTGGATTATTGGTTTAATTTCGCCGCCTGTTATGCCAAAAACACGTTGTGCAATGAAGGGCTGGCCTTCTTCGATAATTAAAACTTCGTCTGCTTTTTCGCAAAGGTTACGGATTTTTTGCTCAGGAAGAGGGTATGTGCCTATATGAAGGTGAAGCGGCGCTTTTTTCCCCTGCTTTTTTCGCATGGCCAAAAAGTCTTGTTCGTTTTCGTTGTAATAGTTCCCTCCAAGACCGGAAGTAATAATAGCAAGGTCGGTGGCGGAGCCTGAAAGGGTATTGGCTTTATGCGAAGAAGACCATTGTTGAATGGGCTTTTGTTTTTCCAGAAGCGATAAATAGTTTTTTCGTGCAAAAGCAGGAACAAGTATCCATTCATTTCTGTCCTTTGTTTTTTCCAGCTGGTTTTGCGCTCTTGTTTTTTGGGGTATAACCGCAGCTCTTGAATGAGCCAAACGTGTTACAAGACGCAGCAATACAGGAATGTTAAACCTTTCTGATATATCAAAAGCCTCCCGCACCATGTCGTAAGCCTCTTGCTGATTACGCGGTTCAAGACAGGGAACC
Source organism: Treponema sp. (assembly GCA_031281025.1). Classification (GTDB taxonomy): domain Bacteria; phylum Spirochaetota; class Spirochaetia; order Treponematales; family Breznakiellaceae; genus WQXQ01. Next base: position 10,368 of record JAITFY010000175.1, read on the forward strand.
ATTGCAAAGTTGGAATAAAAACGCGAATCCTGTTCACACTGGGAACTGTGCATACTGGGATCATCTGCAATTGCAATGACAAGGCCGCCTTTAATTTTTACAAGCGCAGCATTCATAAAAGCATCGGCGGCAACATTTAAACCAACATGTTTGGTTGTAACAAGAGCCCTCTTGCCGGCAAACGAAACACCCAATGCAGCTTCCAAAGCAGTTTTTTCGTTTGCGCACCACCTGGAAACTGGCCCGCCTTTGTTAAATTCATTTATAAGATACTGTAAAATCTCGGAAGACGGAGTTCCGGGATACCCATAAGACGCACTAATACCCGCATGTAACGCTCCAAGCGCTACAGCCTCATCCCCCAAAAGCGCAAGCTTTTCACTTTTCATATAAATCTCCTTACTCTAACTTCTAAATTGTTATTGGTTTACTCGCTCAACATACTCATTGGTTTCGGTATTCACAAGGATTTTTTCGCCCTGTTTAATAAAAAGCGGAACCCGTACGGTTAATCCTGTATCTGTAACAATTGGTTTTGTTGCGCCTGTAGCTGTATCGCCCTTTATATAATTTTCACTTTCTGCCACAGTAAAAATAACTTTGTAAGGAATTTTAATATCGATTATCTTTCCTTCCCAAATAACAAGTTCGTAAGAATCGCCTTCTTTAAGGTAAAGCTTTTTTTCCTGGTTTTCTTCGATGGAAACTTCGTATTGATCAAAAGACTTGTTATCCATAAAGTGATAATTATCCAAATCAGAATATTGATACTGGCTGGAGCGTATTTCTACCTGAGCATCTTCAATTTCCTGCTGAGTAGGAATTGTAAGACTCAACACAGAACCGTCTCTGAGGCTTTTCATTTTAATTCTGGCGACAGCAGTTCCCTTGCCCGGATTATGGAATTCCCTGTCAACTACAATGTACGGCTGCCCTTTTTGCAAGAGGCAAGTACCTTTGGCTACATCTCCGCATCGAATCATTTTTACTGCTCCTTTTGATAGAATTATAGCAAAAACAACGACTCATGTGAAGTATTTAATCACCAAGGGCAACTTTAACTTTTACGCTGACCTCTTCTTCGTAGCAGGAAAAACAATTTTCTACTATCGATTTTTCAGGCGCTTTTGTAAACAGGCTTACAAGGGGGACTATGATTAAGCCTGCCAGCATTGTAAAGGCTCCGGCGTTAATTGGAGATTGCAAAATTGGCGGAAACGAACTTCTAAAAAAGATGTTCAGAATCATTAAAGAAGTACAGAATATAAAACAGCACCAGACCGAAATTTTGCTTGCGCGTTTCCAGTACAATCCGTAAAGAAAAGGAGCAAGGAACGACCCTGCAAGAGCGCCCCACGAAATGCCCATAAGCTGGGCGATAAAAGTGATCCCTCCCCTATATTGAAAGATCGCTATCAATGATGAAATTATTATAAATACCACTATCAATATACGAATGAATAAAACTTGAGATTTTTCTGTCATCTTTTTAATTACATGACCTCGCAGAAAATCCAAAGTTAAAGTTGATGAAGAAGCCATCACTAAAGATGAAAGAGTCGATATTGAAGCTGCAAAAACAAGGACAATAACAAGTCCAATCATTGCTTCGGAAAATCCGGAAAGTATTGTGGGAATGATTGCATCAAAAACAACAGCGCCACTTTCGGTTCGTTCTACAACAGACGAATACAGACGTCCAAAACTTCCAAGAAAATAGCAGCCGCCGGCAATAACGATTGCAAAAATGGTGGAAACAATTGCGCCTTTAGTGATCATTTTTTCGCTTTTGATAGAGTAAAACCTTGCAACCATCTGCGGAAGCCCCCACGCTCCCAGCGATGTAAGGATGATTACACCTAACAAAGTTACCGGATCAGGGCCAAAAAACGATGTGTAAGCGCCTGGCGCAACGGAAACGTCTTCGATCCTTGCAAGCGAGTCGATTGCTGCGGTAAAACCGCCGTTATCACGCAGCACTACGGCGATAACCGCAGTTATACCAATCAATATGATTGTCCCCTGAATAAAATCGTTAACCGCTGTAGCCAGGTAACCCCCTGCGACAACAAAAACAGCAGTAAGTATTCCCATGGCAATAATGCAGTATTCAAAAGGTACGCCAAATGCCATCGCAAAGAGGCGTGAAAGTCCGTTATAAAGCGAAGCCGTATAGGGTATCAGAAAGATAAAAGCAATTATTGATGCTCCAATTTTTAGGGCCGGCTGGTTATACCTGATCCCAAAAAATTCCGGCATCGTTGCGCTTTTTAAATGGTTAGTCATGACACGAGTACGCCTGCCCAATATGAACCATGCCATCAATGAGCCGATAAAGGCATTCCCCAGGCCAATCCATACAGCCGCCGTGCCGAATCTCCAGCCGAATTGCCCTGCAAATCCCACAAAAACAACTGCGGAAAAGTAGGTAGTGCCGTAAGAAAACGCAGAAAGCCAAGGGCCGACACTGCGTCCGCCCAACACAAAATCGTTTACGTTGGGTGCTTTTTTTCTGAAGTACAATCCAATAAAAATCGTAATTGCAAAAAAAATCAGTAATAGTAGTATTTTAGTTATCATATCAATAAGAAGCCTAGACAAAAATCAAAAATATGTCAAGTGGATAAATTAGTTTATTCCCAGTACCCATTATCAACTAAAAACTTGCGGCTTAACGCCAGACTTTCAAAGGGGTCTACAAGAAAGTTAGCGTCTTGTTCGATGACTGCATAGGGTATATCGTATTGTTTACAGCGCGAAAAGATTTCTTTCCAGTCCAGGTTTCCCTGTCCGATTTCTGCAAATTGACGCTCGCGCTCAAAAATACGGAAATCCTTTAGGTGAAGAATGCGAATCCTTTTTTGAAGTTTATCGATATAATCGTTAGGATTTGCGCCTCCGGCTTGAACCCAAAAAACATCTAAAGTAAATTCGCATTTTGGACATTCTTTTATCATTCTGTCGATAGCACGTTCGCCATTGAATTTCATGAATTCAAATTCATGATTATGATACCCAAAGGAAAGGCCGGCTTCTGTTATCTGGCTGCAAATATCGTTGATCTTGTTGATAAAACCGGTATAACCTTCGTAAGTATGAGGATAGGAAGGAGGTTTTGCGCCCAGGCCTATTTGGGAACAACCCCATTTTTTATGCTCATCAATTAATTTGGCAAGTTTGTCTTTTTCGCTGATACGATCCCAGGGCGAATGAGTACCGGCAGCAGTAATACCATTATCCCTAAGCATCAAAGCCAATTCATCGGGATCTACCGGCCCAAGCCCGGAAAGCTGAACCAAATCAAAACCAATTTCTTTTATTCGTTTTAATGAAGCATTTATTTCCTGTGCGCTTTTTAAATATTCACGTATTGTATAAGTCTGAACGCCAATTTTCATGATTTCTCCTATATAAAAATATAAATCATCATATAATAGGAAGAGGTTAATTACTAGTATTGATTACTAGTCAATAAGCGTTAATAATGTTATTCTACAAAACAATGAAGTTTTACAACAGCGTGTACCGCGAATCTACAATGTATGCCGTAAGAAAAACTATTTTTACACCGTTTTTTCGTCCATTTGCTTTTAGAGTTGTTTATAAAATATTTTATAATTTTTTCTATCGTCAATTTATCGCTGCATTTTTTCCAGGAAAAATTCCAGTTTCAAAAGTTGATCATCCTCTTGATGAAAAAATACCGTTTAAACCAACATGGATAAAGATCTACATCGATTTCACCCAATTCTGGATAAGGGTAATTTCATTTTATATTCGCCGTTACGGAAGAAAAGAGTATAAAACAGTTGGTAATTTTATTGAATCTGTAGGAGAACTGTATGTTTTTGCAGCTCAAGTTTACACAAAAAACCTGTCAACTACCAAACGTCCGTTTTACATATCCAATCCCCGTTTTTTATTGATACATCTTGCCGATCCTCATTTGATGTGCGTTCCAAGTCTGCATATAATGCTGGCAGTTCATACATACCTGCAATTCAAAGCAATTGCCAGAAAAAATGGAGAAGAAGAGAAACTAAAACCCCAGATCAAAGAAATGAAACAAGGAGCGCTTGCAATTAGCCAGGCTGTTCTTTTTGTTAAACAACATAGTGTAAATTGTATTCCCGCAGCGCTTTATGCCATGACTTGTTTTACCCCTGATCTTTTCCCGCCAGAAGAAGCGGAAAGTTTTACAAACCAGCTTTTTTCTGCACCGCCTATTTTCCCGCCAGGCAAAAATGGGATACACAAGAAAATACCAAATTGTTATTCCGTACATCCTGCTGCATCTCCAAAAACAAAAATCCCTGATGAAGATCAGGCGTTGATAAAGAGCCATATAATTTCGTTGTATAATAGATTCATGCAGGAAAGAGATGAATTACGTCCATGGTATGAACCATTGGTAAAATTCTTAAAAGAGTTTTAGTGTTCTTCTGTGTGATTAAATTCGATTAACCCCATCTTAAGCTTTTCGTAAATAACTCTTGTGGCTGCATCTGTGAGTCTTTCTCTGGAAAGCCGTCCGTCTTCCAGAGCCTGCATTAAAGCCTGGTGAGTGAGCTTTAAGTCTCGCGGCCAAATAAGAATCACATCGGCGCCGGCAGCAACTGACTGAACTGCCAAATCATAAGGGCCTGTGCCGCCGGCAGCTGCCATTGTAAAGTCATCACTTATAATTATACCGTTAAACCCAAGTTCGTCTCTCAGCCAGTTCTGCATAACAAACGGAGAAAGACTTGCAATTTTTGTGTCCAACATGGGAATATATGTATGAGCGGCCATTATTCCTCTAACTCCGTAATCTATCAATTCAACAAATGGAAAAATAATTTCATCAAGTTCATGTTTATCCATGTCTAATTGCGAATGAAAATAGTGGGGATCATCTCCTGCGCTAACCGGAAAGTGTTTTGCAACACATAAAATACCGGCGTTTTTCATGCCGCGTACAAAAGCTTTGGCTGCAAGTGAAGTGAATAAAGGACATGGCCCGTACGAACGATGGCTTAAAAAAACTTGATTTGCTTCGATAAGGTATTCCGCTACGGGAGCAAAATTCATATTAAAACCAAGATCATTTATTATCAGGCCAGATCGATAACTTTCTTCTTCTATCCTTGATATAATTGTTTCTATTTCTTCTTCGGTTTCTTTTAATTTCCAGTAAAATGAGGCGGATGGCAGAAAAGCAAGATTGTATCTAAAGCGGTAAACTGTTCCTCCTTCGTGATCAACAGCAATAAAAGGCGGAATATCTGATTTGCTGGTAATTGTTGTGTTTAATTGGTTAATAAGCGAGCGGATATTTTCGTTTTCGGTGTTGATATTAAACCTGAACAACATTATGCCGCCCACAGGGATTTCTTCCAATAATTCCTTCATGTGAGGAAGGAGAGTACCGTTGCCGTCAATCCCGCTTATAAGCACTTGAGCTGCAAGCAAACGGTCGTCCAGCGAAGAAACAATTTCCATTGCATTAAGATAAAGAGGATCAAGTTTTACAGGTTTATTTTTGGCAACAAGGTTAGCTTGGGACAGCTCAGCGTTAACTACAGATTGTCTCTGACAGCCGGATACCAAAATAAAACAAATAAATATAACAAAAAAACAACGCATAAAATAGTATAACATTTTAATTAGGAATTAGAAAGAGGAGGCATCTGTTATCTCTCGGATTTTTTTTCAAAGTGAGAGAACTCAAGGCTAAAGGTTGCGCGTCCCTGAGAGACGCTTCGCAAGGATGTCATAAAGCCGAACATTTTCTCCATAGGGGCTTTTGCTTTTATTACGTCTTCGTCTGCTTTTGCATTCATATTCAGGATATGTCCTCCCCTTTGAGTTACAAGGCTCATTACCTCTCCAACAAATTCATGGGGAGAGCTTAAGTCAATCTCCATGATTGGTTCAAGCAAAATGGGGCCTGCGTCTCGGCAGGCTTCGTCAAAGGCAATGCTGGCGCAGGCTTCGTAGGCAAACTCCGAACCCGTAAGTTCGGAATACTGAATGGAAGTAACCGTTACGGTTATATCGATGCAGGGGTATCCCATTACTATACCGGAAGCAAGCGAGCCGTTTATACCGCGTTCAATGGCCTCAAGAATCTCGGAGGGAAGTTCGCTTTTGCCGCTGGAGGCTGCTGCAAAAATATACTTGTTGCCCATACCGCGCCCTGCAGGTTCTACCTTTAGGGTTAACTTTGCGGCGTTTTCTTTTCCTGCAATTATTTTAGAGAAGTTTTCTGTATGTTCGTTTACCTTACTTATTGATTCGCGGTAAGTAACCTGCGGGTTACCAACCTTTGCTCCGAGCTTGTACTCTTTGAGTATACGTGTAACAAGTACGTCAAGATGAAGTTCTCCCATGCCGGATATGATTAGCTGGCCTGTTTCATCGTTTTCTCTAATTGTAAATGTTGGGTCTTCTTTGGAAAGGAGCGAGAGCACATCTTTTAATTTATCCTGATCAGAAATTGTTTTGGATTCTATCGATATTGAAATAACAGGTTCGGGAAATTGCAAATTTTCAAGCAAAACCGGCCAGCCTTCACAGCCTATTGTATCGCCTGTTTGTGCAAATTTCATTCCAATGATAACGCCGATATCTCCTGCCGATAAATTGTCAATGGCATCTGATTTATTTGAATGCATTCGCAGGATTCTAAGCGCTCTTTCACGTTTTTTCTTTCCTACATTGTAAACCGTTTGTCCGGATTTTAATACACCGGAATACATTCTGATATAACACAAGCTTCCTGCTTCACGATCATTTTGTATTTTAAAAACAAGACCCAACGGCTGCCCATTGGGATCACATGGAATACTTATATCTTCGGTTTCGTCTTTTTTTAACCTGTGCCCTATTGTTGGATGTGTTTCATTGGGCGCTGGAAGATAATCCACTATTGCGTCAATTAACGGCTGAACGCCAATATTACGTCTGGAAGCGCCTGTAAAAACCGGCAGTATTTTACGTTTAATAACGGCTTCGCGAATTTCTTTGCGAATATGCGCAGCATCCAATTCTTCTCCTGTTAGGTATTTTTCGGTAATAGAATCGGAAAAACCAGACAAAGTGTCAATCATTGTTTCCCGCCATTTATTTGCCGCTTCTGTATGATGCTGTCTTATTGGCGTAGTTATCACTTTTTCGCCGTCTAACTCAAAATGGATTTCTACCATGTTAATGAGGTCAATAACACCCTCAAAGGAATTTTCCTTTCCAATTGGGATTTGAAGCGCAATGGTATTAATTTTTAATTTGTTTTTTATATCATCAAGGACATAGAAAAAATCCGCGCCAAGCCGGTCCATCTTATTTACATATCCTATACAAGGAACATTGTACTTGCTCGCTTGCCGCCATACAGTTTCCGTCTGGGGCTCTACACCGCGGACAGCATCAAATATCGCAACAGCGCCATCCAGTACACGAAGTGATCTTTCTACTTCGGCGGTAAAATCTACATGCCCGGGAGTATCAATTATATTAATTTGATGTTTATTCCAGTAAGTGGTTGTTGATGCACTTTGGATGGTAATCCCGCGTTCTTGCTCCTGTTCCATCCAGTCCATGATAGCCTGCCCATCGTCTACTTCACCGATACGGTGGCTTTTTCCGGTATAAAAGAGAATCCTTTCTGATGTAGTAGTTTTTCCAGCATCAATATGAGCCATAATGCCGATATTGCGCATCTTTGATAACATGGCTTATTCTAGTAAAAAAAAAAAAAAAAAGCAATGTATTTGGGCCATCAAGGACTTGAACCTCGGACCAAAAGATTATGAGTCTTCTGCTCTAACCAACTGAGCTAATGGCCCCTTTATTTCACTCTAAAAAAAACCAGCAAAAATGTCAAGACACTTTTAATTATTGTATAAATTATATATAATTTATATATGTGGAATCCGGTAAAACGTATTAATACAGCAATATATAATTTAGGGTTTTTTGCAAGAATTCTGTCCGGAGTTGGGCATTTTATCCGCCATCATAAAGCCTCATTTAAAATACTCATTATGCAGATACTTTTTACATTTGTATTTGCTTTGGGAATTACTACACTTTTGGCAATGGCGATAGGCGCTGCGGTTTTTGTAATTGGCGAGCCTTTTTTGTCCATGTTAAACCAGCAGCAGCTTATTTTCCCCCTTTTGATCATTATCATCATGAGGGAGTTGGGGCCGTTACTGACTGCTTTTATTGTTATTGCCCGTTCTGCAACCGCTATTGCAACAGAAATTGCCGGAATGGTTATTTCTCACGAAGTTGAAGCATATATTTCTGTGGGGGTTGACCCAATTCAACACCTGGCTGTTCCCCGTTTTTTGGGGTTAATAACATCACTTGTTCTGCTTAATATTTATTTTTCTGTTTTTGGACTGGCAGGGTCATTTTTAGTTTCTCAGTTTTTTAGTTTTACTCCGGTAGATTTATACTTTGGAAGTCTTTTGCAACATTTGACTTTTAGGGATGTTTTACTTTCTTTGATAAAAAGCATTTCTTTTGGAGCGATAATTTCTACTGTTGCTGTAATAAAAGGATTTTCTGTTGAGCGGGCGACAACAGAGGTTCCTGTTGCCGGATTACGGGCAGTCAGCGGCGCTTTTGCTCTTTGTATATTTGTTAATGTACTTTTATCGGCATTATATTATGTGGTGTTATCATAATGGCAGCTATCATTGAATTAAAAAACGCGGGTTTTTCTGCAACAGAAGGAAGAATCCTGCAGGGAGTTACTGTTGAGTTTTATGAAGGAAGAACAACTGCCATTGTTGGGCCGTCTGGAGGGGGGAAAAGCACTGCTTTAAAAATTTCTGCAGGGCTTTTAGTGCCGGACCAGGGTGAAGTTTTATACAATGGAATAAACATTAATACCATGAACCGCAGCGAAAATCTTGATTTTCGCCGCGAAAGCGCATTTGTTTTTCAGGATTCGGCGCTTTGGGCAAATCAAAATTTATATCAGATACTTGAACTTCCGTTACGGATACATTATCCGCAGATGACAAAAGATGAACGTACAGATCGTATTAATGCAGTAACTGCAGAAGTAGGCTACAGGAAGGATTTGAGAATCAGGCCTGCTTTGCTTTCGATGGGGGAGCAAAAATTAATTGGTTTTGCGCGGGCTTTATTATGTAATCCTACATTATTGTTTCTTGATGAATGGACAGAATCGTTAGACGAATTTTCAGCAGACAGACTGGTGAAAATCGTAAAAAGAAAACAAAAAGAGGGCGCTTCCATACTATTTGTTTGTCATGATATGCGTATAATAAAAGATATTGCTGATTATATAGTAATTATTGCTGATGGTACTGTTGCTTTTCAGGAAACAAAAGAACATATTTTAAATGATCCGGAACTAAGCAATTATTTAAGAATGGGGATGGCTTTATGAGGATATTATTATGAAATTTTCAATTCGACATGCGGACAAAATTGTTGGTACACTTGTTGTTCTGGGGCTGGCAATGCTTGTTTTTGTTATTTTTATGCTTGGAAGCAGCCAGCGCTGGTTTAAGAGCGATACCCAATACAGAACATATTTTACATCTGCCTCGGGAATAAGCGTAAATATGCCTATTCAATTTAGAGGTTTTTCCATAGGTAATGTAAAAAGAATAAGGCTTGCAGAAGACGACAGAGTTGAAGTTGTATTTTCAATCTTTGAGGAATATGCACAAAGAGTAAAGGTGGGATCCCTTGTTGAATTTCTGGAAAGCCCTATAGGTTTGGGAAGTACTTTTATTTTCCATCCGGGGTTTATAGATGAATTAATTCCAGCAGATGGAGTTATTCCGGAAATTAATTCAATCGAAGCAAAAGCTTTAATTGCTTCCGGCCTTGCAGTCCGCCCTGAATCCGGCGCTGACAATATCAATGCAATTTTAAACGAAGTAAGAATTTTATTAGAGTCGATAAATGTTGCTTCCGAAGAAAATGAAGAAGAACCCGCTTTATCTCAAATAGTCAAAAATCTGGAATTGGCAACCAATGATCTTGCCGATATCATGTCTGATGTCGAGATAATAGCATCAGATGCATCCAGCTCGTTAGGAGCTATTATGCGTGATTTTGAAGCCATTACCGGTAAATTGGCAGCTCCTGACGGAATTGTAATGACTGTTTTGGATTCGGAAGGAGCGGTTTATACAAGTCTGGAAGAATCAATCGTTTCTATTGCAAGTATAATTGACAGTTTAGACAGAACAGCCCAATTTCTGCCGGCACAACTTCCACAGATTGGAGTTCTTATCAGTCAATTAAATGTTACACTTATCACTGTTCAGGATGTATTGGTTGCTCTTGCAAATAACCCTCTATTAAGAGGCGGTATACCCGTACGGACAGAAACCGGTCCCGGCGGAGCAAATCCAAGAAACCTGGAATTTTAGGGGAAAGTCATGAAAACAAAAAAAACAAATAAAAAAACAAACAAAAAAATTAGTAATAATTGTATTCATGATGGTAATAATATAAGTAATGTTCAAAATGTTCGTGTGGTTCGTGGTAAATTTCTTTGCTATTTACTCACTTTAATTGCTCTTTGCTCTTTGCTCTTTGTTAGCTGCTCATCTGCGCCAAAAAATCCAGGCGATATTGATATTCTTCGCTCTCAGGCTGAAACCTGGTTAGAATCCGGTAACAAGGAATCAGGGCAGGGTAATTTTGAAAATGCTCTTTTAATACTGACAGAAACAAAACGCTATGCAATCCTTGCCGACGACCTTTCTCTTATTATCCGTGTAAGCCTTTCACGCGGCAATGTTTTATTTTCGCTGGGAAGAGACGATGAAGCTTTTGCTGAATGGCAGCAAGCTGTTTCTGAAGCTGAACTTTTGGGAAACAGGGAACTTTTATCTGTAAGCAGAATATATCTGGCAAGAGGAAATATGATATCTTTAAAAGCTTCACCTCAATCTGTATTGGATTTAGTTATCCGTGAAAGTGCTAATATAAAATCTAACAGGTTGTACATAGCTTTTGCATGGCAGGTAAGAGGTCTAACTCAGGGTTCACTTGGTTTGTTTCGTGATGCAGAAGAATCATTCAGAAAGAGTCTTGCTATTCACTTAAAAGACAAGAATTTTGAAAATGCTTCTTTTGACTGGTTTTCTATTGCGTCAATACGTTCTTTATCTGGAAATAATGCCCAAGGTGCAATTGAAGCTCTGGAAGCCTCCATTGCTCTTGACAGACGTATAGAAAACTCATGGGGACTTGCCTCCAGTTACAGAGCCATGGGTGATGTTCTCCGCAAAATAGGCCGCGAAGCTGAAGCAATTGTTGCATACTCAAGAGCAAGGACAATTTTTGCTGCAATGGGAAATGAACAAGGTGTAGCCGAAATTAACGAAAGAATTGGGAACTAAATATGAATAATGTATTTATGAATACATATAACAGGCTTCCTGTTATATTTGCCAGGGGAGAAGGCTCCTGGCTGTTTGATATCGATGGCAAAAAATACCTGGATTTTACTTCGGGTATTGCTGTAAATTTACTTGGACATAATTATCCGCCTCTTGTAAGGGCTGTAACAGAGCAGGCTGCCAAATTTTTTCATGTGTGCAATTATTACCAAAGTAATACAAGTTCTTTATTTGCAGAAAAACTTGTACAATGCTGCGCTCCTGCCGGAATAAAAAAAGTTTTTCTTGCCAATTCCGGCGCAGAAGCAAATGAAGGCGCATGTAAACTGGCAAGGAAATACTCGCTTTTAAAATACGGCCCTGGCAGACACACAATCGTTACGCTAATAGGAAGTTTCCATAGGAGAACCATAACGACACTTTCCGCAACAGAGCAGGAAAAATTCCATAAAGACTTTGGTCCATTTACGCCCGGTTTTGTGCATATCGAAGCCGGGGATATAGAAACGCTTGATAAAGCGTTGGACAGCAAAACGGTAGCAGGATTTTTTGTTGAAGCGATACAGGGAGAAAGCGGTATTGTATGTCAAAAACCTGAATATCTCGCTGCTGCGGCAAAGTTTTGTACCGAACGTGATATACTATTAATGTTTGACGAAATTCAATGCGGGATGGGAAGAACCGGAACTTTTCTTGGATTTGAACAGTATAAAGATTCATCCGGAAATCCAGAT
>JAITFY010000008.1 GCA_031281025.1 Treponema sp.
GTCGAAATTGGTCAAAGAGACCCTAATGAAAGAATAATCCAATTAATCTGTTCAAAATTCAAAGTCAATAAAGACTGGATTCTCACAGGAAACGGAGATATGTTTTCTGAAAATCCACCAGATTACAGACTAGAAAAAATATTAGAAATCTATAATTCTGTTGACGACTTACTTAAAGATTGTTTACTCGATCAATCGAAAATAATATTAAAAATACATAAAAAATCAGATTAAATATTTTATTATTGTCTATTGGGTCAGTTTACTGTAAAACCAAATAATTTAATTCAACAGCATTTCAATTTTGAGACCCAATTTGTTTTAAATTAAAAACGCCATTTAATCCCTGCACGTTTCATAATTCCATTTGCAGTATGACGAGATAGTATTTTATTATCTACTGTGATTGGTAATTTTGTAATTGGACTAAACCATATATCATGATCACCCTTTCCATGCCGAGTAAAATAACAACCATTTTGTGATAGTTTTGCCTTTACATCTTTTTCATAACTGGCCATTATGCCACAACCGCCAGCCTTTCAGCCTTGAAGTGTAATTTTGTTTGTGAATATATTTTTCCATTTAGCTCAAGTAGTTCTGGGACTGCCATTTTAACTCGCTCTAAAAGAGCATCAAAAGAATCAGACTCAAGAATAAGTCCTGGTACATCATCGCTTTCAGCAATCCATACAGAAGCTTCATCATCCCAAGTCATAATAATCTGATATTCTGTCATATTAAAATTATATGAGGAAATCATTGTTTTTGTCTAGGGTCGAGCAAGGTTTCTTGCGTCTTTGTGAGAGAAAAACTACCAATCGCCAACAAAAAGGATTTCCGGCTCCAGCATATGTCCAGTCGCTGTCTTTACTTTTGCAATTACTTCATCAACAAGCAATCGGATATCTGCTGCTGCGGCATTCCCAGTATTTATAATAAAATTCCCATGGAATGGCGCTATCTGCGCACCGCCAATTTGATAACCTTTTAGTCCTAATTCATCAATAATTTGTCCAGAAGGTTTGCCAAATGAAGGGTTGTTTTTAAAGGCAGAACCTGCACTAGGAAAGAGGTAATGTCCTTTATCCTTTCTGTCCTGTCTGTTTTTTTCCATTTGAGCAAGAATTTTGTCTTTATCACCTTTTTTTAGTTTAAAAGCAGCATTTAAAATCAGACAATCCATCTCCTGGAACGGACTTTTTTTGTAGCTAAAGCCGGATTTATCTATTGAACTTTGTTCTTTGCTCTTTGCTCTTTGCTCTTTGTTAATTAATTCCACCCGGCTTAAAACATCTGCGATTTCGCTGCCGTAACAGCGGGCGTTCATCCAGACAGCGCCGCCAATGGTGCCAGGCATTCCGGCAAGAAACTCAAGACCGCTAAGACCAGATGCGTAAGCCAAATTAGCGGCATCATTTAAACTGGTTCCGCTCCTAAAAATTAGCTCATTTTCGTTCACGAAGGAAGGGGTTAAACTTTTCCATTCAGTCATATCCAATACAATTCCGCGAATTCCCTTGTCAGAAACAACAATGTTAGCGCCGCCACCCAAAATAAAAACAGGAATTCCTGCCTCTTTTGCACTAGATAAAAGTTCAATAAAAAAAGAAGTATATTTATCATTGGAAAAATCATCAGAAGAAGGTTTAAGACCTATCCAACAATCAGCAAGACCGCCCACCTTAAATGTAGTATGCTCTTTCATCGGCTCATCATAACGAACTTCAATCTCACAAGGATGATTCACAAGACATTTGTTAATAATTTCAGCTAAAAATTCATTTCTCATTGCTAATTGCTCTTTGCTCTCTGTTATCTGTTATCTGTTTACTGTTCTTCGTTCTCCGGTATTTCGATCCCCAGCTGTTCTGCGGTTCGTCTGGCTCTTCGTGCCAGGCTTTCGTTTCTGTCTTTTGTAAGGGTGATTATATGTTCTCTTAAGCCTGTTAAATTGTTATTGGCGGCCATATCAAGAGCGTATAGTCTTTCTATTACAGTTCCTTCCCGGATAAAACGCATTGCTACATTTTCTATTTCGGTTTTTTCGCCTTGAATAACAGTTTCACCTACTATTTTTAATAATCCATTGTAAAGATTTGTCAGGTTTGCTCTTTTTGCTTCATCAAGTTCTATAATAAGCCTATTAAAGTTTTTATCTCCAGTGTTTTTCATGAGCATTTCACCAGACAAGATGCGTACACGATCTGTGTTTCTGCGCCCGGAGAAAAGATTGTCAAGCGTTTCTATTGCCTCTTCATTGGCAATAGCTCCAAGGGCGCGGATTGCTTCATCCCTGACAGTGGGAACATCGTCGCGTTCTGCGCGAAAGCGTAAAAATGGAACAGCAGCTACAAGCTTTCTCTCACGGCTGGCCTGCGCAGCTGCAATGCGTGTGCGGTAAAAAGAATCCCTAAACCCATCCAGGATAGCCCTGTCAACTGCTTCTCCAGAAAAAGGCCCCAGGGCTGCAACTGCGGCGGAACGTACATTTGGATCATTGGTTGTTACATTGCTCAAAATTGCCTCAACGCCTTCTTCATCGCCGATTTTTGAAAGAGCGCCTAACGCTGCTACCCTGAGTGGAAAACGCTCATCCGTATTTGTTGCAATATCAACAAGAAGAGGAACTCCCAAAGAAGAGCCGGTTTCTCCAATTGCGGTTATTATTATACTTCGGCTGTCTGCAGCCGGTTCACGATAAGTGTAAAAGTCAACAAGAAAATCGGCTGCTTCATCGGCAACTTCCCTGTTAACAGCTCCTGCTCTTCCAAGCGCTCTAAAACCGCCGTTCATAAACCGGCTTTCTTCGGTATTTAAAAGCTCGATTATCACAGGTACTGCTTCGGCAGGTTTAAGACGCCCTATATAATCAATAGCAGAAAGTACAGTCTCGTTTGTTTCATCTTCACGTTCAACAATTGCCCTGATTGCACGTTCTTCAAGCCCGCTCTTTTCCCTTTCTCCAAAAAAGCCAAATACACCTGTTAAGATTCTCTGATTTCTTGTGTTTGCTATAAGCGCTATTAGTTCATCATCAAGGAAATCGGCATTTTCCGATCTGAGCGCCTGAATAAGAGATGCTATTTCTGTTTCTGTGCCAAATTGAATTATGTCACGGCGGGCGGCTTCTGTATTTTGCTGCGCGAAAATTGGAAAATTAATAAAGAGAAATATGGTAATTACCCATAGACTGCATGAATAACTAATATTTATCAAATTAATAGGTTTTTTATTTATTTTCTCTCGCAAAGACGCAAAGAACGCAAAGGACGCAAAGTTTCTGTTTGAAAACATATTATTTTTAATTGAATATTTTTCTTGGCGTTCTTGGTATCTTGGCGTCCTGGCGAGAGTTATTTTACATTTACTCATGTTCAATTCCTCCTGTGTAATGGAACAAAAAGTCCCGTTTAAACTGTAAAAACCTATCTTCTTCTATTGCGCGGCGGGCATTAGTTATCAAATTATTGATGAAAAATAAATTATGATAACTTGCCAGTATGGAAAAGAGTATCTCTTTGGTTTTAAACAGATGACGTAAATAAGCGCGTGAGTACTCTTTGCAAACTTTACAGCTGCACTCTTTATCTATCGGCGAAAAATCCATTCTGTGTTCGGTCTTTTTTAGTGAAATTGTCCCATTATGGGTGTAAACGCGGCCATTGCGGGCTTCTCTAGTAAGGATAACGCAGTCAAACATGTCAATTCCATGTTCTATAGCGCTTAAAATATAATCAGGAGTGCCGATTCCCATTACATAACGGGGTTTTTCGACCGGCAAAAGAGCAGCAGTTTGTACCATTGTTTCGTAGAAAAGTTCAGGCGGCTCTCCTACAGAAAGACCGCCTATGGCAATGCCCGGAGTATCACTATCGATACATATTTGCGCGCTTTTTTTGCGAAGATCGGGGAAAAAATTACCCTGTACAATGCTAAAAAGGGCGCCTTTATACCCTTTATTGATTTCTTCTTTCCAGGTATTTTTTGCCCTTTTTAGCCAATCTGTTGTAATATCCAGAGCTTTTTGCGCTTCTTCTCTGGAAGCCCCCCAATGAGAACAGTAATCCAGCTGCATTTGAATATCGCTGTTTAATTTGGCCTGAATGGACACAACTTTTTCTGGAGTAAAGAAGTGTCTTGAGCCGTCTATATGAGATTGAAAAAGAGCGCCTTCATTTGTAATTTTGCGTAATTCAGAAAGTGAATAAATCTGAAAACCGCCGGAATCAGTTAGAATATTACGATCCCAGTTTATAAAATGATGAAGGCCGCTGGCCTTTTCGATTACTTCTTCTCCAGGCCTTAAAAAAAGATGATACGTGTTGGAAAGAATCAATTCAAAACCAATTTCTTTTAAGTTATCTGAGGAAACAGCTTTTACCGTTCCGTTAGTGCCAACCGGCATAAAAACGGGAGTTTGGACATCGCCGTGGGCAAGGCACAAAACACCTGTTCTGGCAAAACAGGAAGCATCCTTTTTTTTAATGGTAAACTTTAAATTTTGTTCATTCATTATGTTTTCGTGTAACGCAGTAGTAGTATGCCAACTGCAATAAAAAACAAAACAGGAAACCATGCTCCTACAAACGGATGAATATAATTTAATCCTGCCATTGTCATACTCAACATTTCTGCAATATAATAAACAACTGCTACAGAAAGTGATGTAAAAAGACTCATTAAAAGAATGTTTTTTCTGAATCTGCCTCCCATAGAAATAGAAAGAATCATTACAATAAGAGAAGCGGCGGCAAATGAAAAGCGGTGATAATAGTTTGCCTGCACATGAGAATAAGGAAGACCTGCAGCACGCAAATCCTGAACCAAAAGGCCTGCATCCCTTGCATTAAGTTCTTCTACAATAACAGAATGTCTGCGGAATGTATCGGGATGTTCATCATAATAATTAGTATCGCGTAAAGGACTAACACGTAAATAATCACCTTCATATTCGTATATAACCGCATTTCTAAAAACCCAGTGAGTTTCTTCCCATTGGGCAGAAAAAGCGCGTATCTGAGAAACAAAGTGTCCATCCTCGTCTTTTTCTAAAATATTTATTCCGTTAATTATTTGGTTATCAAAATCAAAAAAATCTATTGCATAAATTATACGGCCGTTTTTTGCCCTGATAACAATATCAGAATTTGATTCTGTTACATGCTGGCGCAAAGCACGCCGTGTAAGCTCGTTTTTTGCTTTTAAAGTGGGAATAACAAGCACATCTTCAAAAAAGAACGAAAAAATTGAAGCTGCAAAACCAACAACAATAAGCGAAACACTAAAACGCCTAAAAGGTATCCCGGAAGAAAATACAGTTGTTAGTTCGTTTCTTGCATAAAGGTCTCCCAGCGTATATGCTGCTGCAAAAAGCAAAGAAATAGGCATTGCATAGGATATGCTTTTAGGAATAAAATAAAGGCTTATCTGCAAAATAACGGTAATTGGCACTTCATTATTCAGATAACGCACTAAATTGGAAAAAAGGTCTATTAAAAGCAGAAGAAATACAAACAAGGAAACAGCGATAATAAACATGGGGAAGAACTGACGCAGCAAATATCTGTCTAAAGTCCGTATTCCAACAATGTTGTTTATTTTCATTTTCGCACCCTGACAACTGCCAAAAAGACACCGATAACCAATGATAAAATATTAGGCAGCCACATTGATAAAAAAGGAGGCGTACCTGCCCGTAATCCCAATGTTTGCCCAATAAAAAGCATTGACCAATAAAGAACCGCAATTATATTACCAAAAATAAAACCAACGGTTTGCCCGCTCTTTTTGGCCATTAACCCAAGTGAAACAGCAAGAAACACAAAGCAGAATGCCCCAATTGGAACAGAAAATTTTCTGTAAATTTCTATTACATGAATAGTTAGATTTCTGTCATCTCGAATTGTTTCTATTGCAGATACTTCGCGTGCAAAATTAGAAACTATTGTACTTCTCCTGTTCCAGTCATCGTTTTCTGGTCCTGCTCTTAACAGGCTTTCTAAATTTGAGGCAATACTTATTGTGCGAATTTTTCTGTCATTTATCCGTACTGCTAAATCAGCCCTTCTGTTTTTAATCTGTGTATTTACGTCTCTGGAACTCATTTCTCTTGGGCTTATGCTCGTTGCTGCCTGTATGATATCTTCATTAGACACCCAATACTGCAGATGTTCTGCTGTTGCGTAATCAAAATCTTCTCGTATCATTTCTTTTGATGAATTAATAAAAGCGTTTTCTAGATCCAGACTTAAACCTTCTACCCCGCCATCTTTTAGTTCTGCACTTCTTGCCAGTATTACACGGCGCTCTCCATCTGGAGTTTTATCCAGTATTATTACATTGTTAATTACTCTACCCCTAACATCTCCTGTAACAATTACGGTATCCTGAAACCTTTTTACAGAATTTGCCTGCAGCTCCAATGCAGGAGTAGAAACCAGAATCCTGCGCCAGAGCCTGTTAAATTGAATTGTTCCTGCAGGAAGCAGAACATCATTTGTATAAAATGACAAAAGTGATATTAAAATACCCACAACAATTGCCGGAAAAAAAACTGTTCTGTAAGGAAGACCTGATGAAAGCATTACAAGTATTTCGTTATCGGAAGTAAGACGCCCTACTGTCATGAGTGTGCCAACAAGAGATGCAAAAGGAGCCGACATTGCAATTACAGTAGGAAGCGAATAAAGAATTAAAAGCGTAACATGCTCAAAAGGCACACGTTTAGTAAGCACCTCCCTTGCCATTAACAGTATTTGGTTTACAAAAAAAATAAAAAAGAAGAATAAAAAACAAATAAAAAACGAAAAAAGCATTTCGGATAATACATAACGAAAAATCGTAGAAGAAAAATGCCGTTTGCTTTCCAAAACGTTTGTTCTAAACATATTATAACCCTGTTGAACCAAAACCGCCGCCGCCGCGGCTGCTGGGGATTAAGGAATCCGTTTCTACAACTTTAATACGTGATACGGGAGCTATTACAAGCTGTGCGATCCTATCCCCGTCTTTTATTGTAACATCACAATTGCCAAAATTAACCAGGATTATTTTAATTTCGCCGCGGTAATCCGAATCTATTGTACCGGGAGAGTTAAGGACTGTAAGACCATTTTTAATAGCCAGACCCGAACGCGGACGAATTTGCCCTTCATAACCGCTTGGTATTTCAATTTTTAAACCAGTTGGGATTATATCCCTTCCAAACGGCGGGATTATGACATCTGCTTCAAGGAATGAACGCAAGTCCATACCCGAAGCAGCATCACTTTCGTACTGCGGTATAACCACCCGTGGATTTGTTTTAAGTATTTTTACAAGAACTTCCACAAACCTTAACTAACCTTAATTTTACCGGCGAGGGCTGAAGTTTCTTGGACGCTCCTCTCTTCGACCTCTTTTATTATTGTTATTACTTCCTGCACTGTCTTCTGCCGGAGCGCCATCCGGATCTATCGCATCAATATACGAAAGATTAAGACGTCCCATTTTATCAATTTCGACCAATTTAACTGGAATTTGCTGGCCTTCGCTTAAAACATCGGTAACCTTTTCTATTCTTTGCCTGGAAAGTTTACTGATATGGACCATGCCTTCCTTACCGGGAAGAATTTCCACAAATGCGCCGTAATCCATGATACGTTTTACAACACCATTATAAACGCGGTTAATTTCCGGATCCGAAGCAATACCCATTACGGCAATTTTTGCGTCTTCTGCATCTTTTGTATTTTTACCAAAAATAGTAACAGTTCCGTCATCTTCCGTGTTGATCTTTACAGAGTATTGTTCACATAACGCTTTGATATTTTTTCCGCCAGGACCGATCAAAGCGCCAATTTTGTCAATATCGATACGCAGTGTAACGATTTTGGGAGCGTATTCGCTTATTTGTTCGGCTGGATGTTCGATACATCCATTCATGACCGAAAGAATATGCAGACGGCCTCTTTTTGCCTGATCAAGAGCTTTGCTCATTATTTCGGGGCTGACTCCTGCGATTTTTATATCCATCTGAAAACCGGTAATCCCGTCTACGGTTCCTGCAACTTTAAAATCCATATCGCCAAGATGATCTTCTTCGCCAAGGATGTCAGATAACACGGCAAATCTGTCGCCTGGCCCTGCTTTACCTTCGGTTATAAGGCCCATCGCAATACCTGCGACCGGCTTTTTAATTGGAACACCTGCATTTAACATGGCAAGTGATCCGCCGCAGACGGACGCCATTGAAGAAGAGCCGTTGGACTCCATTATTTCCGAGACCACACGAATTGTGTAGGGAAACTCTTCTTTTGACGGTATCATTGCTTTTAAGGAGCGAAGAGCCAAATGACCATGCCCAATTTCGCGCCGTCCTGTTCCTGTTCTGCCAACTTCACCCACCGAATACGGAGGGAAGTTGTAGTGAAGCATGAAGTTTTCGCGTTTGTCACCTTCGATATCGTCAAAGATTTGTTCATCAAAAACTGTTCCAAGTGTTGTTACGCAAAGCGCCTGTGTTTCGCCTCTTGTAAAAAGCGCAGAGCCGTGTGTACGCTGCAATATATCAACTTCGCAAGTAATACCCCGTATATCTTCAAGCCCGCGCCCATCTACACGTTTCCCGCTATTTAAAATTGAGGAACGTAAAATTTCGTATTCCATATTTTCGAACAATGCAAAAAACAGTTTTTTTTGTTTTTCGTCTTCAAGCTGCGCTGCATATTGTTCTTCAAATTCTTTTTTAACAGCTCTGATACCATCATGTCTTTCCTGCTTGGTAGGAAGGAAACAGGCAGTTTGCAATTTTGGATAAGCTGCAGAGCGAATAGTATCAGTATTCTCTAAAGTATAAGAAGGCTCAAGCAGAGGCTGTTTTTCTTTACCGGCCGCTTCACGGAGCTTATTCTGCAAATCGCAAAATTCCTTGATTACAACATGTGCCTTTTCAAGCGCTTCGAGCATTAACTCTTCGCTTACTTCCTTTGCGCCGCCTTCTACCATTGTGATTCCGTCTTTGGTACCTGCAATCACAACTTCCATTGTGGATTTTTCGATCTGTTCATAGGTGGGATTTACAATAAGTTCGCCGTCTACCTGGCAAACACGCACCCCTGCAACCGGCCCGTTAAAGGGAATGTCCGAAATGTGAACAGCTGCAGAAGAGGCAAGTATCGCAAGAATGTCCGGGGGGTTAATCTGATCAGTTGAAAGCGTTGTGGGGATCAGCTGAATTTCGCGGCCAAAACTTTTCTCGAACAGAGGGCGCATTGGCCTGTCGATAAGACGGGAAACAAGTATCTCCTTGTCTTTCGGGCGGCTTTCCCTTTTTATAAAGCCGCCGGGGATTTTCCCCGCAGCATAGTATTTTTCGTTATATTCGACAGTAAGCGGCACATAGTCATAACCCTCTACCGATTCCGGCGATGAGCAGACTGTGGCGATTACTGCAGAACCTGCATATTGAGCAAAAACAGAACCGTTTGCCTGTCTTGCAATCCTGCCGGTTTCCAGAGTTAACTCTTTACCGGCGATATTTAGTGTTACTTTTTGCATCATTATTTACGTAATCCCAACTCTTTGATCAGTTTTCGATAGCCTTCCAGATTGGTTCTTTGAATGTATTTTAACATTCTCCGCCTCTTTCCGACCAGTATCAGAAGTCCTCTTTGACCAGATTTATCCTTTTTAAACTGCTTGCAATGTTCTGTAAGTTGATTGATTCGTTCAGTAAGCAATGCAATCTGAACTTCCGTAGCGCCAGTATCTTTTTCATTTTTGCCAAATTTAGCAACGATTGCAGAGGCGCTTTCTTTGTTTAAAGCCATAAATTTTTCTCCATATTTAGTAAATACTGGCATAAATAGGAAAAAGTGTCAAGGTAAGAACAAATATTTCAAATAATTTCAAAGCTTGACTATAATAAGAATATAAACCAAAATAATCATAAATAACTAATAAGGACATAACAATATGAATAAATTATTTACTGTCAATATTTTGGTATTATTAATCGGGCTGCTTCCGCCGGCGTTAAATGCCAATCCTGTGGAAAACTATCCTTATGCAATCCGAATGGCAGAAGCAAAAATGAGGCGGTTTGTAACAACACCTGAAGATATGCTTGAAAGAGTAAGAGAAAGGGAAAAAGAAAGGGGTGTATGGGACTCGGTTGAATTGGTAAGTTCAAGAGAATTGCCGGGTGGTCGAATCGAATACATACTACGATATTCCGTTGACCAAAGGACAAGAATTTACACTACAGATTCGACAAATACGCTTAACGGCCCCAAAAACATTACTTTTGCCATTTTTGGGCCTCTAGGCGGTCCTAACGAAAATTTATCTGCTCATGATGCGCAAATTTTGATCAACCAGAGCAAAGAATGGTATAAAAACGATCCGGATTTTCGCAGAATTGTCGACATCGTAGAAAGTGAAGTCGTAACAAAACTCCAGTACGATTGGGATTCGTTTTTTCGCCGGACAAACCGCAGTTACCAGGAATCTTTGAATGCAGGACTGGGAGTATGTGATGTATATGCACGATTAACCAGAGAAGTTTTAACCAGAGCCGGATACAATGTTGAAATGTGGTCGTCTTCGACAGGCAACCACGCGTGGAATCATGTTATTTTACCGGATGGAAGAACTTTATATATCGATGCCACATGGTACGATAATTGTTATGACAATCATCCAACTCAGTTTAGTCCAGATAGTTATAGTCCCTGGTATATTACTTTTGATAAAGAACTTTTTGAACGCGGCCTTAAAAGAACCATCAGAATGCACGGCGCCTGGCCTGATGCCAGAAAAGTAAATTAATTAAAGACACACCCGTACTTCCACTTCTCGTCGTTTTTTTCAATAATGGCGACAAGTGTCTCTCCGCAAAAAACCGCTGTAGCTTGTTGGAAAAAATCATTCTCGCAGAGACGCAGAGACGCAGAGGAAGATAACTGTTTCCCTTCCAGAAACATTTCCAGAGGTTTTCCATGTTTGATATATTCCGCTTCTTGTTGTGTAACCTCAAACCAGGGCATAACAAGCTTATCAATGACATTTTTATCAATTAATTTAATATTCTTTGCTATCTCTGCGCCTCCGCATCTTGGCGAGAGTTTTTCCGGATTCTCCACCTCTGCAAGTACAAACCCTGCCACCTGCGTTCTTTCCAGCTCAATCAGATACCCTCTGCTTTCTGCGGCAAGCGCGATGTCCCGCGCAAGTGAGCGAATGTATGTGCCGCTTGAACAATGTACAAAAACATCGGCAAAGGGCGGGTCCCATGAAAGCAGTTCAATTTCATGTATCGTAACCGGCCGCTTTTTCATTTCTGGCGTAACACCTTCCCGAGCAAGGGCAGAAGCACGTTTTCCGTTTATATGTATTGCAGAATAAACAGGGGGTATTTGTTTAATTTCGCCTCTAAATTGCTTTAAAACATCTTCAATTAATTCGCGTGTTGGCAAATCAGCTTTAGCAATAATACTGCCTTCTGGATCAAGCGTATCAGTTTCAATACCAAAACAAATTCTGCCTTTGTACTTTTTATCACAGTTGGTAAACCATTGGCTAAGTTTTAAAGCTTTTCCAACAAGTACAATCAAAAGCCCTGATGCGAATTTATCAAGAGTACCAGTGTGCCCAACCTTACCCGTTCCAAGAGAGCGTTTAATATCACGCAATGCGTCAAAAGAGGTGATACCTGGTTTTTTGTTAAGTAGTATTAATCCTGAATTCAATTGTTTTCTACAAGCCCTTCGATTTTTTTAATTAACGCAAACCCGTCTCCGATGCTGGAGTCGGCGTGGAAGCGCAAGCGGGGGATTTTTCTTATGTGCATCGATTGAGCCAGTTGTGATTGAATAAAACCGGCGGCGCTTTGAAGGCCTTTTATCTCTTTTTCGTTTATTTTCCCGCGGATGTCGGAAACGTAAATATCAGCGTAAGACAAATCTTTTGAAACATTTACTTTTGTAATAGAGAGAAAAGAGTTTACCCTGTTGTCTTTTATCTTTCCTTCCAGAATAAGAGAGCCGATTTTTCCCTGGATCGTTTGACCCAGCCGTTCCATCCTAAAACCGGCCATGTTTTACTCCAAATTAAGTGTCACTTAGTTTTCGGGCTATTTCGATAACTTCGATAACTTCAAAAACATCGTCTACCTGGAAATCGTCGAAACCTTCAAGCCCTATGCCACACTCAAATCCGGCGGCTACTTCTCGTGCATCGTCTTTAATACGCCTTAAAGAAGCAATTTTACCTGAGTGGATTACAACTTGCTGGCGAATAACATTAACCGTGCAGGTTCGTTTGATAGCCCCTGTTAATACATAACAGCCGGCAATATTGCCAATTTTTGGCACTTTAAATATTTCACGGACTTCTACGGTTCCTATTACTTCTTCTTTTGTATCAGGCGTTAACATACCTTCCATTGCCTGTTTAATTTCTTCAACGGCTTTGTAGATAACATTGTATTTTCGTATTTCGATTTTTTCCTGTTCTGCAAGAATTTTTGCTTTTGGCAATGGACGAACATTAAAGCTGATAATGATTCCTTTAGAGGCAATTGCTAAATCCACATCCCCTTCGCTGACAGGGCCGGGAAGAGCCTGAATTACATTAAGGCGAATTTCCTTTGTGGAAAGTTTTTCCAGACTGGATTTTAATGCTTCTGCAGAGCCTTGAACGTCGGCTTTTATAATTACTTTAAGCTCCTGTATTGTGCCGTCGCTGATCATATCATGCAGGTTATTCATCGTAACCTTTCTGATTATCTTTGCGTCCTCAAAACGTTTAAGTTCCTGCCTTTTGGAGGAGTATTCACGGGCAACTTTTTCGTCGGACACAACCTGTAACGGGTCCCCCGCGTTGGGGATTCCCTCAAAGCCAAGTATTTCCACAGGCATTGACGGGGTCGCTTTGGTAATTCGCTCTCCTTTGTCGTTGAAGATCGCGCGTACCTTGCCCGGCCAAACGCCCGCAACAAACGCATCTCCAATTGCAAGAGTTCCCCTTTCTACAATTACTGTTGCGACAATACCTCTGCCATGATCAACTTTGGAGTCAAGGATTTTTCCCTCTGCAGTGCGCTGGAAATTTGCTTTAAGGTCGAGCAGCTCTGCTTCCAGTAAAATTGATTCGATAAGTTTATCGATGCCGGTTTTCTTTAATGCAGAAAGTTCAACAAACATTGTCTGGCCGCCCCAGTCTTCGGGCATCAGTCCTAAATCGGAAAGCTGGCTCTTTACCTTGTCCGGGTTTGCTTCGGGTTTATCTATTTTATTGATGGCGACAATGATGGGTACTTCCGCTTCTTTTGCATGATTAATCGCTTCGATTGTCTGCGGCATAACACCATCGTCGGCAGCAACAACAAGCACTACAATGTCGGTAACCTGGGCGCCCCTTGCTCTCATTCGTGTAAAAGCTTCATGGCCGGGTGTATCAAGGAAAGTAAGACTGCCATGCGGAGTGTCAACCATGTAAGCACCGATATGCTGGGTAATTCCGCCGAACTCGCCGGCTACAACATCGGCCTTGCGGATGGCGTCCAGCAGTTTTGTTTTACCGTGATCAACATGACCCATAACGGTAACAACAGGAGGACGCGGAAGCATGAGCGCTTCGGAGTCGGCGGCGCTTTCGATTACAGTTTCGTCGTAAAGACTTACAATTTTTACGTCGGCTCCGTATTCACTTGCAAGAATTGTTGCAGTGTCGGCATCAATTTGTTGATTAATTGTAACCATCTGGCCCATATTCATTAGCTTCTGTATTAAATCAGAAGCTTTTAAATTCATTTTTTTTGCCAATTCAGAAACCGAAATAACTTCCATTACGTCGATTGATTTTGGTACAGGATTGGCAATATGGGTTATTTTCTTTTTTGTCTGGAGGAGCTTTTCCTCCATTTCAAGTTCTTTTTCTTTGCGATTGTAAACAGGTTTTTTTGCAACAAATTTTCGCTTTGTTGGCCCCTTACCTTCCGGCAAAGGAGCGGGAGCAGCTCCCATTCCAGGACGGCCTCCGGTAGAAGGACGCTGAAAACCGCCGGGGCTTCCCGGTCTGCCTTGACCCGGTCTTGGAGTGAAACCCGGCTTTGGCGTAAAACCAGGCCTTGAGCCGCCTCCGTGCCCATGGCTGGGACGTTGTCCAAAGCCGCTTCTTGTATGGCCTGGCTCATTAGGTTTATTAACGCGAGGCTGCCCGGAACGAGGCGGACGTCCCGAAGGCTGCTGTTTTCCTACCAACCTGCCGCCGACTTTTCCTGCGGCTGCGGCAGGACGCTGAGCAATGGAAAAGTAATTTACTTTGGAAGTATCTGTTGTCCCGCTCGTATCGTTTTCCTGCACCGTTTTTTTATCTACAGAAGATGGATCTGTTTTTTTTGAAGGTGTACTAACAACGATTTTTGGTTGAACTTTTTTGGGAGCAACTGCACCCTGAGACAGAGCAGAGGGCTTCTTTAACTTAATTTTAACCTTTCGATGTTCGCCCTGTTCGCCAGCGCTTTTTACAGCCGGGTTTTCAGGCTCACTTTGAGACTGCTTAATCAGCTGGGCTTTTGGTTTTTTCGTCTTTTCAGTTTCTTCCGCCATAATTTTCCTTGTTAATCCTCTTCTTCATACTCAAAACTTAATCCAATGCCGCAAGATGGACAAGTAGTCATGTCCACAGTTATTTTTGCTCCACATTCGGGACATTCGTATTCTTCGACTTCTTCTTCTTCTTCGGTTGATACTTTTTCTGTCTGTTCATCCTCGTAAGAATCATCTTCGACTATCTCTACCCATTCTTCGATTAATTTACGCAATGATTCAAGTTCGTCTGTTGACAATCCTTTATTTTCCAGTTCCTCCTGGCTTAAACCAAGGAAATCTTCGATAAAGTCGATACCGTTATCCAGCAGAATTTGCGCAATTCGATTGTCCACACCAGGCAGTTCACTGATACGGGAAAATTCTTCGTCGTAGCTTTCGGTTTCGCCGAACAGCTCAGAAACCGCACGACGGGATTCAGCCGCTATATCCATTTCTGCAAACTGCGATTCTGTCTTAACATCGATGTTCCAGTCTACAAGACGATTTGCAAGACGTACATTTAACCCCTGCTTTCCGATTGCCAAAGATAACATTGAGTCATTTACAATTGCAAGAGCCTGATGTTTGCCTTCGTCCATTATTATCACATCACGCACTTCGGCAGGAGACAGGGCATTTTTAATAAACTTTCTTGGATCGGGATCGTATTTAAGAATGTCGATTTTTTCACCTTCAAGCTCTTTTATAACAGCCTGAATACGGGTGCCTTTAAGACCGACACATGCGCCGACAGGATCTACATCTTCGCGGTTTGAATAAACAGCAAGCTTGGTACGAAAACCGGGTTCCCGGACAATTTTATGAATCTCTACGGTTTTGTCGTAGATTTCCGGAACTTCCAATTCAAAAATAGCACGTACAAATTCGGTATGAGTTCTTGAAAGTACAATTTGAAGCCCTGTAGATTCTTTTTTGACTTCTGCTATCAGTGCTTTTATTCTGTCATTTGTATGGTATATCTCCCTGGGCGACTGATATTTTTTGGGAAGCACACCTTCATTTTTACCAAGGTCGACATAGATAGTTCCGTTTCGTTCCCGTTGATAATAACCAATAATTATCTCGCCTTCTTTATCTTTGTACTCCGAGTAAAGACTGTCTTTTTGAATATCCCTGATAGTCTGGTGGGCTTTCTGTTTTGCGCTTTGAACAGCAATACGATCAAACTCTTTTGGGTTAATTTCTACGAGTAATTCATCGCCGACTTCGGCATCCTGATTTAATTCTTTGGCTTCGTCTAAATCAATTTCTGTAACAGGATCATAAACACCATCCTGTTCAACAACTTTTTTTCGCGCGTAAATAGAAACTTCTAAATTATCTTCGTCAAATTGTACTATTGCATTTTCCGCATGTCCAAAACGATGTTTGTAAGCGGCCATTAAAGTATCTTCAATTGTCTTCATTATGAGGTCCATGGAAATACCACGTTCCTGATTTATCTGACGAATTGCTTGAGACATATCTGTTCCCAATTTCTACCTCCTATGCAAACTGGATCACACTAATCATGGATTACATCAACCAAGTTTTGCCTTCGCTATAATGTCAAACTTAAGCTTTACAGCCCTATTTTCTGATTCATCTTTTATTAAAATCACAATACCATTTTCATCGGCGCTTTCTAAAATGCCGGCCGACCAATCAGTTATATCGGTACGGTAACACCGCACTGTCTTGCCAACATAATGCCTAAACTCCGCCGCTTCTTTTATCAGCCTGTTTATCCCAGGCGAAGAAACCTCAAGGTAGATATCCTGCTGTGGAAAAGCAAGCTCCAGCCTTGGCATTATGGCACGGTGAACCTTAGAACAGTCATCTGTACCTATGGAAGCCCCATTGTAAATAACCGCCCTTACCTGTACGCTCCCCCTGTGTTTTGATACAGTCAGTTCGATAAGGCCGAATTTCAGCCCATCAAGAACTTCTTCCAGTGACCTGCGCAAAGAAACAATTTCCTGATTTTCTGCACAAACATCTTTACCGGTAAACCGCACTGCCCTACCCTTTCCAAAATGGCTATAAAAACCCACAAAAAAAAGGGTCTCTTTCCGGAGCCCTTTTTTAGTATGAATGTTAAACTAACTATAATTTATCGTTTTTGGGTTAATTTGTCAATAGGTATTTTTCTATTTATTGACATTTTTTAAAAGACGTACTATACTTAATCTTAATTAAGTTAAATACGATTAAGCAAGGAGACAAGTATGTTTGCAGGAAGAGAAAAGGAACTGGAAGAACTTGAAAATCTCTACAAGACAAAAACCTATCAAATGGTCATTATTTATGGCAGGCGAAGAATAGGAAAAAGCACCCTGATAAACCAATTTATACATGATAAACGTTCAATTTTATTTACAGCAACAGAAACAGATTCCAGGCGAAATCTTGAATCATTCAGCCAGCTGGTAATGAAGTTAAAAGATGTAAAGGGGGCAGCTTTTTCCGGTTGGGAACAGGCTTTTAATGAAATAGCCGCTTTGTCTAAAGAACCGCTTATTCTTGTAATTGATGAATATCCATATTTAGCGCAGGCCGAGAAAGGCATATCATCTATCTTGCAAAAATATTGCGATACTGCATTTAAAAATAACCCTATCATGATTATCCTTTGCGGTTCTTCCATGAGTTTTATGGAATATCAGGTTTTGGGGTATCAAAGTCCTATATATGGACGAAGAACCGCTCAAATGAAAATAGAACCTTTTAATTACTGGGATTCTGCGCTTTTTGTACCACGTTACAGTATCACAGACAAAGCGCTTGTTCACGGCATTACAGGCGGCATCCCAAAATACCTGGAACTTTTTGATGAAACCCTTTCTGTCAAACAAAACATAATTAAACTTTTTTTATCAACTGCCGGATTTTTATATGAAGAACCGTCCAATCTCTTAAAACAGGAATTACGTGAACCAATAAAATATAACATGATTATAGAAGCAATTGCAAAAGGAGCATCGCGTCTGAACGAAATTGCCACAAAGACAGGTCTTGAAACCAGCGCAGCTTCCAATTATATCTCCTCGCTTATTTCTTTAGGTATAATTCGCAAAGAAACAGCCATAACAGAAGAAAAGAATAAAAAGAAAACTTTATATGCGTTACTGGATACAATGTTTGTATTCTGGTACCGGTATATTTTAGGAAATGAATTCGCCATTCAAACTTTTGATGCCGAATCTCTTTATATTCACGAGATTGAACCGGATTTAAACCATTTTATGGGAAAAATATTCGAAGCCATGTGCATTGATTATCTATCCGTTTTAAATATCCGCAAAAATTCCTGCCTCCCTTTCAAAATCCGTCAAATAGGAAGATGGTGGGGAACAAATTCAGCGACCAAATCAGAAGAAGAAATTGACATTATCGGTATTAACGAAAAACTTTCTTCCGCTGTTTTTTGTGAATGTAAATTCAGGAAAGACTTAATGGATATTCAAACACTTGATGCGTTGCTCTTTAAAACACAACGCTGGCACTATAATAACAAACATTATATTTTGTTTTCCAAAAGCGGTTTTACAAAAAGGCTGCAAGGCGCTGCACAAAAAGCCGGAAATGTCAGGCTTGTTAGTTTAAAGGAAATGTATGTTGAATACTCCAAGTTATGTGTGCCAGGTGAGGTGACAGTTTACTCATCTTGACCAAACTGCAAAAAAGCTTTATACATTAGATAAAACCATACAAGGAGAAGACAATGACCAGTTACAAGGAGTTGGGTCTTGTAAATACAAAGGACCTCTTTAAAAAAGCAATTTCGGGCGGATATGCCATTCCTGCATACAATTTTAACAATATGGAGCAAATGCAGGCCATTATTCAGGCTTGTGTCGAGACAAAATCGCCGGTAATTCTGCAAGTTTCGGCTGGAGCGCGAAAATACGCAAACCAGAACATACTGCGCAATATGGCCCGCGGAGCGGTGGAATATGCCCGTGAATTGGGGCACGAGATACCAGTCGCCCTGCATCTGGATCACGGCGACAGTTTTGAAATTTGCAAAGAATGTATCGAGACAGGTTTTTCTTCCGTTATGATAGACGGCTCTCATCTGCCTTTTGATGAAAATGTAGAGCTTACAAGAAAAGTTTGTGAATTTGCTCATTCCCAAAAAGATTATGTCACCGTAGAAGGAGAACTTGGAGTTCTTGCAGGTGTAGAAGACGATGTTTCTTCGGAACACAGCCATTATACAGAACCGTCCGAAGTTGTCGATTTTGTTACAAAAACCAAAGTTGATTCGCTTGCAATTTCCATAGGTACAAGCCACGGAAGGGCAAAATTTAAACCCGAACAGTGTACAAAAGATGCCAATGGAATTCTTATCCCCCCTCCCTTGCGCTTTGATATCCTTGAAGAAATCGAAAAACAAATTCCAGGCTTCCCTATTGTTCTGCACGGCGCATCTTCTGTCCCCGTTGAATATATCGAAATGATCGAAAAATACGGCGGTAAACTGGCGGGTTCTGTAGGTATCCCGGAAGAACAACTCCGCCAGGCCGCAAAAAGCGCTGTCTGCAAAATCAACATCGACTCCGACGGCCGCCTTGCAATGACTGCGATTATCCGTAAAGTTTTTTCACAAGTGCCTGATGAATTTGATCCGCGCAAGTATTTGGGGCCTGCACGGGATGAACTTAAAAAGATCTATATGCACAAAAATCAAAATGTACTGGGCAGCGCAGGACAAGCGTGAAGAGTAATTTATCGGTAGTACCAATTCTATTAACAAAAAACTTTCAACTGGCAACAAAAGTATCCAATAGTTTTTTTAAAATTGGAAAAGCCCGTTTTTTTGGAAAACGGAATTTTGGCTACGATCATTACAAAAATCTTGCATTAGTTTACTTTAAACCTACCGGCGATTGTAACCAGCGTTGTGTAATGTGCGGACAATACGGTGACAAAGGTATAATGAAAGGTATCCCGGTAGAAGAAAGAAAAAAGGTACTTCCGCTTGAAACATGGAAAAAATTAATAGACGAGATTGCACCTAAAAAACCAACAATATATGTTTGGGGCGGAGAACCTTTCCTTTATCCGGACCTTATGCCGCTTTGCAAATACATGGTAGAAAAAAATCTGGTTGTAGCCATAAATACAAACGGCACTTTAGTTGAACAATATGCAGAACAAATAGTCCGTGACAAGTGGGCTGCCATTTTTATTTCTCTTGACGCTTTCCGTGATGTATACGATGACATGCGCAGCAAGGGTTCTTACGACAAGGTAATTGCAGGGATAAAAGCAATCAGTGCGGAAAAAAAGAAACAAAAAGCAAAATATCCCTTATTGGGAATCGTAACTGTAGTAACAAACAAAAATTATATGGATTTGGTAAATCTGTCAGAAGCAAGCAGGGAATACAATATTGATTTACACATTTATAATCTAGGAACTTACACAAATGATAATGTTGTTACTACACAAAAACAATTCATGAAAGAAAAACTAAACACCGATATTGATTGCCTTGAAAGCTATAATACAGGTTACAATTTAGGTATTGACGGACAAAAACTATATGGAGTTTTAAAAAACATCCAGAATAATAATCATGGGCATACAATAATTACAGTTCCTGCATTAAATCCGGAAAAAACACATACTTATTATTCTGAGCTTGAAACTCCGGTACGCAATCATTGTGTCGTTCCCTGGTGTCAGGTAAATATCAATTATAATGGGGATGTTCATTTTTGCGCCGACTATCCTGATTACATTCTTGGCAACATAAATGAACAATCCTTAAAAGATATCGTAAACGGAGATCGTGCCAATCTTTTTAGAAAAACCATTCATGAAAGCGAAGGCGGCATGTTTCCGGGATGTTTGCGCTGTTATCAAAACATGCTTTTTGGAAAAAAGATAAAAGGGTTTTAAGTTAAACTTATAAACTTCTTAAAATCCTTTCTGCTTCTGCACGGTTTGGATAATTAGGATTACGGTTTATTAAATCCTGTAAAAATTGTCTGGCATCGTCGTTTTGCCCCATCTTAAATAATGTTTGTCCCAGTTCAAAAACAGCATCCCAGTTGTTTGGCGCTAGACGAATCGTAGTACGGTAAGAGCTTTGCGCTTTTTCAAGGTCTCCGGCTCCTGTATAGGCGCGGGCAACATTTAAGTGAACTGTAGGATCATTTGGTCTTGCTGTTAAGGCACGTTCATAATGAAGAATACTGCTGCCCCAATTTTCCTGCTTTGCATAAACAGCGCCTAAATTATTGTTAACTTCAAAATTGTTAGGTTCTACAGCAAGCGCCTGATTAAGAAAAACAAGCGCTTCTGAATAATTACCGGCAGAAAGAAAAAGACTTGCAAGGTTGATTCTTGGCCGCAGATACCTTGGATCCAGGGAAGCTGCATTTCTGTAAGCTGTTACAGCGAGTTCTGATGCGCCAGTACTTTCCAGCGCCAGGGCAAGTGTAAACAAATAAACTGCATTGGAAGGAGCTGCATCTACCGCGAGCCTTGCAAAGTTCACAGCTTCATTGTTTTTTCTTAACTCCAGTTTTACTATCGCCATGTTATTATTTGTTTGGGCATCAGACGGGTTTATCTGAAGCGCACGTGTAAATAAGCTTTCTGCTTCGGTAAAATTTCCGCCCTGGCTATGAGCAGACGCCAATTCGCATAACACAATAAAATCGTTTGGGCTGTGCCTTAAAGCCGTAGAAAGAGATTCGATTGCTCCCCTTGTATCTCCTCTGGCTAACAGTATTCTGCCAATTTCGCGGTGAGCTACAGCATAATCGCCCCTTATCGCAACTGCCCGCCTGAGCGCCGTAAGCGCATCATCCGGGCGGTTTAATGCACGGTAAGTTAAACCCAGGTTATACTGTGACGGTTCAAAATTGGGGTTAATTCTTACAGCGTTTGCAAATGCGTCTCTGGCTTCCGAAAAACGTCTTAAAGCAAACAATGTTCTTCCCAAATTATGCGCATACAAGTGATTGTTTGGTTCAAGGCGCGAAGCTTCCCTGAATGAATTAAGCGCCCTGTCATTTTGATTTGCATCACTTGCAATTCTTCCGAGTGTAAAATGCGGAAGCGCTGCAGTATTATCCTTTTGGATTGATTCGTTTGCCAGCTCTGTTGCGTTTGATGTCGCTTGCCTTGCGCCGGGAGCATTTGGATTACTCGAAGCATAATTGTAATACGCATCCGCCATTTCCGCCAATTTTTGCCCCTCAAAACGAGGTTCTCCCGCAGGCATACTTCTTCTTGCATCAGCAAACAACTGCGATGCCGCATCAAGGCTTCCTGCAGCAAGAGCCGCTTTCCCATCATTTACAAGAGTGTTAATGCGGCGCATTATTTCCTGCATTTCGCGGGAAGCTCTTGCAAGTTCTTCTTCCTGCGCTCTTCTGCGGGCTTCCTCTGCTTCTGCGGCAGCTCTACGTTCTGCGGCTTCCGCCTCTGCGATAGCCCTGCGTTCTGCAGCATCCGCAGCAGCCTGCGATGTTCCTCCAGCGCCTGCCCTTTGCAGATTGGAAGCCAACGCTTCATTTTGCCGCCGCTGCTCCTCCAGGAACCTGCGCTGCGCTTCTATAAGCGCTTCTGTACCGCCGCTTCGGTCTATACCAAGAATGGTACGCTGAAGAGAACGCGCTTCTTCATCATCTGGATTATCAATTAAAAGACCATCAAGAAGATTTAATGCTCTGTCAAACTCCCCTGCAGCTACATAATCTCCGGCAAGACGGATTATATTCTGTCTTCTTTGATCAACATCAAAAGAAACTCCAGTTTCATCTATTTCAATAACACCATCACTTGAACGTGTCAATAAAATAATCGCTGCAGCAATAATCAAAACAAGTAGTACTGCTGTGCCAATAATTAATATTTTTTTTCTATCCATAACCTATACTCCTTTATTCGGGTTCAATTTCCCAATCATATAATTCAATATTCTCGCTTCCAACCGAAATTGTCTGGCCGGCTTCTGCTGCCGATTGAAGTGAAGCGGCAACAGCATCCAAAAGCTTCTGTCTTTCTTCTGCAAGCCTGCGTTCTTCTTCTACGGCAATAACTCGCCTCATTTCTTCTGCGGCAATTTCCGAACGGATCATATTAATCAACTGCTCGATATTTCCACGCTGCGATGAAAGCGGCTCCAGCATTAAATAACGTTCGTAATCTGTAATAGCGTTTAATAAATTTCCGGCTTGTATCCTTGTATTTGCCCTGCCCAAAAATGCAACGGACATATTACCATCAAAATTAACAGCTTGTGTATAAAAACTTTCTGCTTCTGTATTATCTCCCCTTCTAAAATAAACATTTCCAAGATTATTGGCAACATTGGCGGATAAATTCCCGGCAGTCGGCAAAATTCGCCTGTAAACAGCAATGGCTTCATCCATTCTGCCCAGTTGTTCATAAACAACGCCAAGGTACAGGTAAACAAGCGCATTTGCAGGGTCTTCTCCAAGCGCTCTTTCAAGGAAAACAACCGCCTGAGCGGGATTATTTCCCATAAAAAGTTCCTGCCCCTGAGAAAAATTAGATTGTCCGTAAGATAATACAGAAAAAACCGCTAAAAAGCAGAACAAAACAACTTTTTTAAACATTTTCCCCCCACGTTTATTATACTATACAAACATCAAAAAAAAAGGTAGTTTATAAGTGTATAAGTAGATCATCGACATTTTTTACATTGGGAATTATCTTGAAAATACTTTGTATTTCCGACCAAATAGATCCTCAGATTTATTCAAATAATATAAAGGAACGTTTTTCTGACATTGATTTTATCCTTTCTGCAGGCGATCTGCCCCTGGATTATCTAGATTTTATTATCTCCAGTTTGAATAAACCTTTGTTTTTTGTTTTTGGAAATCATCACACAGAAGAATTAAAACATTTTAGGAAAATTTCAAATTTGACTCATGACCAAGACAATGAAGTATACTATAGTTGCGGCGCTGTTCATGTGGGAAGTAAAATTAAAACCAATGGAAAAACAATAATTATGGGACTGGGAGGTTCCATACGCTACAACAATGGTTTAAACCAATTTACGGATTTTCAAATGTACATTGAAATTTTTAAATTGATCCCGCGTCTTTTGTGGAATCGTATTTTTAATGGCCGATATGTTGACATACTTTTAACTCATGCACCGCCAAAGGGAATTCACGATAAAAACGATCATTGTCATTTGGGTTTTAAATCATTTCTTTGGTTTATGAAAGCTTTTAAACCCAAATTTCTTGTTCACGGCCATATTCATTTATACGATTTATCTGATGTTCGCTGTACAAAATATGAAAATACAACTATTGTGAACGCTTTTAATCATTATATTATAAATATGGAAGAATAAAATGAACAGCTATAACTATGTCGTTAGCCATCAGGCATCCCATGATTTTACACGCGCAAAGGGAAAAGCATTGCTTTCCCAGATACAAAATTTTTTAAACGCAGACAGAGATAACCTTTTATCTTTCCATGATGTTAAAGATATACTTAAACCAAAAAACGAAGTTTATGTCGGAAACCGGACAGTACCAATAAAATTAATTGCCGGCAGCGAGGGCCGTTATCACGACTTTAACAAGTTTTTTTTACCTCGCAAAGAACACCTGCGTCAGCGTTGGCAGAAGGTTGATGAAGCGCATATCAAAGATATAATTCTGCCGCCTATTTCGCTTTACGAGATTGGGGGAATATACTTTGTCCGTGATGGAAACCACCGGGTATCTGTCGCAAAATTACAAGATGTTGAATTTATCGATGCTGAAATAATAAGCCTGTCTACAGAAATTGCTCTTACTCCCATGATGACAGTAGATGAACTGCGTAATGCGCTAATCGAATACGAAAAGAAAATATTTTACAACGAAACATATTTTGGCGATTTAACAGATTACTGGGCTCTTGATTTTAGCTCTCCCGGCCGTTACGATGTCATTTATAACCATATATTGGTACATAAATACTATTTGAATGAAGATATAGAAGAAGAAATACCTTTTATCGATGCTCTTGTTTCATGGTATAATAATGTGTATAATCCGGTAATAACAATAATTAAAGAGCATTGGCTGCTTATTAATTTTTCTGGAAGAACAGAAGCCGATCTTTATGTATGGATAATTAAACACTGGGATTTTCTGAAACAAAAATACGGAACATATCCTCTTTCTAAAGCCGCATTGGATTTTTCAAAAAAATACGGCCAGGAGAAGGGGAAAATTTCCAGATTTTTTACCATTTTGATTGGCAAGATATTTAAAAACAGGAAATAAGAATTAGGAGTTTATATGGCAGTTTTGTCTATTCAATCGCATGTGGTTTATGGTTATGCGGGAAATACTGCTGCGGTTTTTCCACTACAGAGGCTTGGCAGAGAGGTTTGGGCAATTAATACTGTGGAATTTTCCAATCATACAGGGTATGGCTCCTGGCGCGGGCAAATTCTTGGCGCCAAGCTTGCCTCTGTCCTTGTCCTTGGGCTTGAAGAAAGAGGCGTTCTTTCCCGTTGTGAAGCCGTTTTATCAGGTTATCTTGGGGATAGTGCAGTTGGAAGAACGATTTTAGAAGTAGTAAAAAAAATCAAACAGGAAAACCCTGCTGCTCTTTATTGCCTTGATCCTGTAATGGGGGATGTCGGGCGCGGCTTATATGTAAAACCGGATATTCCCGGTATTTTTAAAAATAATCTTATTTCGTTAGCCGACATTGTAACGCCAAATATATTTGAACTTGAAACACTGTCGGGAATAACAATTAAAGAGACAAACGACTGTATTAAGGCCATAAACATCCTGCATGAAATGGGACCGTCTATTGTGCTTGTTACCAGTTTAAAAGAAAAACCGGATGAGCTTAGTATGATAGCATCCGATAAAACAAATATGTATAAAATCACTACCCCCGAACTGCCGCTTGGAAACGGAATTGCAGGGACTGGAGACATGACTGCCGCTATATTTTTATCACGGTTTCTTGAAACAAAAAATCTGGAAAAAACCCTTTCGCTTTGCACAGCGTCTGTTTTTGGCATTCTGGAAATTAGTTACAACGCAACCACAAAGGATAACAATATACCAATCGAATTAAAAATAATAGAAGCACAAGAACAGTTAACAGCTCCTTTACAATTGTTTAATACAGTGAAGCTATAACATGAAACAAAACAGCGAAAAAACAGTTAACGCTAATCCTTGGGCCAAAAACATCCCCTATAACCGCTATTTTGATTTTATTGCGCAAAAAGCCGATCGCTATAATATACTTTTAGATTGTATTAACACACATAAATTAAACTCTGTTGTGGTTTCCCTCGAGGGAAACCGTCATATTTTTATATTTCCTCCCGGAAAAAAACTCCCGCGAATTGCCGGCGGAGTCTTTCCGTTTAAGAACGAAAGCCCTTACCTGTTTTCCGCCCATTATGACCGTGTCGATGGAAGCCCTGGAGCAAATGACAACAGTATCGCAGTTTTTCATCTATTAAGCGCCGCATTGTACTTTGTCCGGCAAAAAATTAACAACTGGATTATTGTATTTACAGACAAAGAAGAAATAAAAGCCGGTGAAAGCTTTGAAGCGCAAGGGTCCTTTTCGTTGGGAGAAAAATTAAAATCATGGGGATTGGAAAAAGTAAAAATATTTAATTTTGACGCATGCGGCTCGGGAGATACTTTTATTTTTTCTACAACAACAGATCACATATTAAAAAACAATAAATTACCCAATATCAGCAAGGTAAGAAACGCCATTTTGGATCTACGTGATCATGCACTTGCCACAGCATTAAATTTGCGCCTGGAAAAGTTCCTTCTTGCCCCTACTCCCTTTTCGGATGACGCTGGTTTTCTTCGTGCAGGAATTGCCGCCCTTACTGTTACGGTACTTCCTGCAAAAGAAGCGTTAGCGTATGAAGCTCTCCTTAGAAGCCGCCCCGAGTTTACGGACTTGATCATTTCGGGCAAGGTGAAAGAGCCGCAAGAATACCGCAACCTTCCCGAAACATGGCGGAATCTGAACAATGCAAAAGATACTTCCTGCCGCCTTACACCTCAGTTTTTTAACATGGTGCTGCAATTCGTGATTGAGCTGTGCAAGTGACGTCCATTAAAAATCAGCTTCCCTGATTCGGCCCCTGATTCTCATTGTTATTGATAACCCTAACGACTGCCATCACAACTTTGGAAGGATCTGCTGCAGAAGCTGCAAAAACATAAAGATGGGTATTCCATTCATTTGGAGCTATTGTAAGTCTTCCATTTGAATTGATGGTTGTCGTTGGCGCCATAGCCCCTGTGCCAGATGCGTTTGAACCAACTCTCCATGTCACCGAAGTATTAGGGTTATTCGTTCCTACAACCGATGCACTGAACTGTACATTTGTGTTTGTTCTTGTCTCAAAACTTGAAGGGTTAATAGTAACATCAGTTACAGTTGGCATTGGTGCCGGTATTGGTGTTGGTGTTGGCGTTGGCGTTGGCAGCTGCGAAGTTGGAGCAGGGTTAACAGAAAGCAATACACTGCCGGACTTTGAAGTATCAAAAACGGAAGTTGCAAAAATAAAGAGAGTTCTTGCAGTTTCATTGGCTGAAACTGTAAGCAGGCCATTGTCGTTTATAACAGTACCAGAAGCGACAGCTCCGCTGCCAGCAGCATTAGAGCTTACTCTCCATATTACTGCTGTATCAGGATCATTTAAACCTGCAACAGCAGCGGTAAACTGCAATGTATTACCTGCTGTTATTGTCTGGTTTACAGGACTTACAGTTACAGAAAGTACAGTGGGAACAATTACATTGATTACAGTATTACCGGATTTTGTAGGATCAAATACAGAAGTTGCAATAATAAAGAGAGTTGGCAAAGTTTCATTAACAGATACCGTAAGTAAACCATTGTTGTTTATTTCGGTACCGGCAGAGACAGCTCCGCTGCCTGCAGCATTTGAGCTTACTTTCCATGTTACTGTTGGATCCGGGTCATTTGTACCTGTTACAATAGC
Source organism: Treponema sp. (assembly GCA_031281025.1). Lineage (GTDB taxonomy): Bacteria > Spirochaetota > Spirochaetia > Treponematales > Breznakiellaceae > WQXQ01. Next base: position 27,589 of record JAITFY010000008.1, read on the forward strand.
GGTAAACTGAAGTGTATTGCCCGGTATTATTGATTGGTTTAAAGGGCTTACAGTTACAGAAGTTACTGTAGGCATAACTACATTAACAGCAGTAAAAGCGGATTTTGTAGGATCAAAAACGGAAGTTGCTACAACAAAAAGAGTTGGTAAAGTTTCGTTTGCAGATATAAAAAGCATACCATTTGCATTTATAGTAGTTCCCGGAGTGACTACCCCTGTACCAGAATTATTTGAGCTTACTCTCCATGTTACTGCACCATCGGGTTCATGTGTTCCCATAACATCTGCGTTAAATTGGTACGACCTTCCCGCTGATAATGTTTGATTCGCCGGGAAAACAGCCA
>JAITFY010000069.1 GCA_031281025.1 Treponema sp.
CCGCTAAGCGCGGCAAATTCCTTGAACACATCCAGAATGACTTTTTTGGAGTCTTTCATGGCCATAGCTCTTTGGTATTGGTGCTCATAATAGAACTGCGGTGTATCATACGGACCGACAGAAAGAGGTTTGCCTCCAATCAACGACCAGCCTGGGTCATATTCGCCGACAAACTTTTTTACTTTATCGTCTTCCAATAGCTCGATATTCTCGATGGCATGAGAAGTGATAAAGCCGTCCTGACAAACCATTACCGGAAGCATAACGTCTTTATGTTCGCCAATGCGAATGGACATTATGTAGTTGTCATAAGCTTCCTGGTTATTTTCAGAGTAAATCTGAATCCAGCCGCTGTCTCTTGCGCCCATGGAATCGCTGTGATCATTGTTGATGTTGATAGGGCCGCTCAAAGCGCGGTTTATTACGGCAAGGGTGACTGGCACTCTTGTACCGGATGCTACGTAGAGCAGCTCCCACATGAGCGCAAGCCCACAAGCTGATGTGATTGTAGCAGCACGGCTGCCGGCAGCCTGAGCGCCGATACAGGCGGACATGGCGCTGAGTTCGGATTCTACAGCGACAAACTCAGTGTCTACTTCGCCGTCAGCGACAAACTGCGAAAAGTAGTGAACTACTTCTGTTGATGGAGTAATCGGGTAAGCGGCTACAACATCAGGATTAATTTGTTTTAAAGCAATAGCAACTGCTTCATTGCCGGAAAGTCTTTCACGAATTCCCATTACTTATCCTCCTTTTCCCAGGTGATTGCACCAAAGGGACAGACTTTAAAGCATACGCCGCAGCCTTTGCAATGTTTGAAGTCAAAATCATCACGTATTTCGTTTTTTACAGGGATTGAGCTGTCGGCACATACAGGGAAGCAGAGCATGCAATGTTTGCATTTTTCCTTGATCCATGCTGGAATCATGATCCGCCAATCGCCGGTATTAACTTCCAGCGAGGTTCCGCCTCCGTAAATATTCCCGCCAGTGGTAATTTCTTTCCAGGTAAGGCTTAAGTTTGCATCTTTTACATAAATCATAGTCCTTTAACCTCCTGCATTGAACGTTTAAGCGCCCTCATATTACCTTCTATTACATGAGGTTTATTGGCGAATTTGTGTTTCATGGATGCTTCCATGTCTTTGAACAAATCTTCTTCCGGGATAATCCCGCTTACCTTAACCACGGCGCCCAACATAGGTGTATTTGGGATATTTCTTCCGATTTCTTCTTCTGCTATCTTACCCGCGTCTATTGTGTAGACCTTGCCCTCGTAGCCTTCCAGTAAAGGCCTGAGTTCTTCGGGAGATTTAGAGGAATTAATGATGATGCCGCCTTCTTTTTTAAGGCCGCCCGTTACATCCACCGCCGTTAGAAGCGTTGGGTCTACCACTACGACATAATCCGGCTCATAGATGTTGCTGTGTATTGGACAGCGTTCATCACTGATGCGGTTGTACGCGGATATGGGAGCGCCCATACGTTCCGGGCCGTACTCTGGGAAACCTTGCACAAATTTCCCGGTGTTGAATGCTGCATCGGCCAAAAGCAACGACGCTGTTTTAGCGCCCTGTCCGCCCCGCCCATGCCAGCGTATTTCTACCATTTTCGACAAAATAGAACCTCCATCTCGATATTATAATGTATTCTTTATAACTCAGAATCTGGATAATGTCAAGCGCTGAATGACTGTAGTACTAATGCGGCGAAACAGTCCGGCAGAAACAGAGTTGCAATAAAGAATTAACGCATGGTTGTTTGAATCAACCCTTATTTGCCAGGATAATCAATACCGCTACATCTCCCTGCCTGACACCGGGAATTCGCGCTGCCTGCCCGACATTGAGGGGTTTTACAGCAAGGAGTTTTTCTCTGGCTTCGGTTGAAAGACCCAAAATTGACGCATAATCCAAATTGGGATCAAGTTTGATCGAGTCCATCTTGGCGGCTTTTGCGGCAAAACGGCGTTCTTTTTCTATGTAACCTTCGTACTTCATGTCAAGAAGCACCCTTTCTACCAGCTCGGGCGGGTAACAGGACAGTTCGGCATCACCGGTACCGGCAGCTGCATTTGAACGTTTATTCAACGTCCGTTTTGCAATCAATTCGGTTATTACGTCTAATGTTTTTGTTTTTTCAAGAAAAGACTCCCAGCGTTCATCATCAATAAGGCCAACATCGCGCCCCTTTGGAGTAAGCCGCGTATCCGCTGTGTCGTGGCGGAGCATCAAGCGGTGTTCGGCGCGGCTTGTGAACATACGGTACGGTTCCTTCGTTCCCAGAGTGGTAAGATCGTCTACAAGTACGCCGGTATACGCTTCGGCGCGCCCCAATACCAGCGGCGGCTTTCCAAGCATCTTCATCGATGCATTGATGCCTGCAAGCAGCCCCTGAGCGGCGGCCTCTTCGTAGCCGGAACTGCCGGTGCTCTGCCCCGCCGAAAAAAAGCCGGACAAGCGCTTGGATTCCAACGACGGATAAAGGTCAAGAGGATCGATATAATCGTAATCTACCGCATAGCCGGGGCGTACAATGTGTGCGTTTTCAAGACCGGGAATACTGTGTATAAAGTCATGTTGCACATCTTCGGGCAGCGAGCTGGATGCGCCGTTAATGTACATTTCGTTAGTTGAAAGCCCTTCCGGCTCGATAAAAACATGGTGCCTGTCACGCTGCGGAAAACGCACGACCTTATCCTCGATGGACGGGCAGTAACGCGCGCCTGTACCAATTATTTTTCCGCCATACAATGGCGAACGGTGGATATTCGCTCTAATTATTTCGTGCGTTTTTTCTGTAGTGAAAGTGACCCAGCAGGGAAGAGATATCCTTTGGATATTGGCAGACCCCATAAACGAAAAGGGACGCATTTCCTCGCCGTCTTGTTTATCCATTACCGAAAAATCAATTGAATTGCCGGCAATTCGTGCGGGGGTGCCGGTTTTTAATCTGCCCATTGGAAACCCAAGCCGCCGCAAAGAAACGCCTAACCCTATCGCAGCTTCTTCCCCCAACCGCCCCTGAGGAGCATAATACTCGCCAATGAAGATTTTCCCTTCCATGAACGTCCCGGCAGCAAGGATCACTGTACGCGCAGAAATACGATGCCCGCGTCTGGTTATTACACCTGCAACTTTGTTTCCTGTTTCTTCCCCGCTTTTTTCATCGATCAATAAATCTGTAACAGTGTCCATAAAGATCGAAAGGTTCTTTTGATTTTCAAGGACTGAACGTGCTGTTACCTGATACGCCAGTTTATCCGCCTGAGCCCTTGGCGCCTGCACTGCCGGCCCGCGGGAGCGGTTAAGCACTCTGTATTGGATCATCGTAACATCAATGAGTTTTGCCATCTCACCGCCAAGCGCATCAATTTCTCGCACGATATTGCCTTTGGAAAGTCCGCCTATCGCGGGGTTGCACGACAGCATCCCAATGTTATCGGGGTTTTGCGTGATGAGTAGCGTAGAAAAACCAAGGCGTGCAGTTGCAAGGGAAGCTTCAATTCCTGCATGGCCGCCGCCTATGATGATGCTGTCGTAGTCCATGGGGTTATTATACATAATTATAAGTGAATGGGAATTAGGGGTGCTTGGGAGCCAGTAATGAATGTAATGAAGTGAAAATATTTTGCAAATTTATGCTGAAATGTGTGAGAAAACACAAAAAAACCGGTATTTCGACAGGCTCAGTGACCGCAAAAATAACATCAAAATTCTGCAAAAAAAGCTAAAAAAAGCTTGAAATAAAGCTAAGAAAGTGATACAATATAGTCGAAGTATTGTTTATATATCTGGAGGTATTAAAATGAAAAAATTAGTGGTTTTTGCAATTCTTGTGTGCGTGGCAGCTTTTGCTTTTGCAAGCGATTTTACAGTGCAATCTGTAAATGGCAGTGTTATGCGGGAATCCGGCACTCAAAGAGTGGCAGTAAGAGCAGGGGAAGTCCTCAACGAATCTGTTGTTATTCATACTGGCATTGGAGCATCCCTTGTTTTGGTTGATGCAGGTGGAAGAACAGTAAATGTTCCCTCTGCACGGAACGGAACAGTAGCGGAATTATCAAGAGCGTCATCTGGTGTGCGTATCAGTGGAAATGTTACTCAAGTAGATACAGGAAACAGAGTAGCAACCGGAAACTTCGTAACTGGTTCAGCACGTGCAAGTGATGCTGCCGGAGAAGATGACATCGCTGCCGAATAATGTTTAAAAACAAGTCATTTATTGTCGTAGCATTGACAGTTTTTGCGCTGTCAATGTTGCTTTTTCTTACACCTCTTGATAACCAAATATTTGACTTGTTTTTGCGTGTAATTCCTTCTCTTACAGAAAATGAAAAAATCTATGTTCTAACTCTGGATGATGCTTCCATGGAATTGGCAGGCGGGTTTCCTTTTCGGCGTGAAGTTATGGCCGATGTGATAGTCTTATTAAAAGAAATGGGAGTGGACACAATTGCATTCGACTTAAGTTATCTGGATGAAAGCGAACAGCGGTTCGACCCGGATTATGCAGTGGAGCAATTTTATCATTTCATCCATCTTGGTTTAATAGAAAATCTTGGCGATGTCGAGTATTTGATTCCGTATTTTGGCAGAGATGTTGATGAATATTTTGCGCAAGCCATTGCATTTACTGATAATACATGGCTGACACTTACTTTTATTGGCGCTGAAAATATTCTTGACGAAATTAATATCGATGAATTTGTTTTTGGAAGCGAAGAAATCGATCGTTATCTTGCCGAACACATTGCTTTAAATAATGTGACCAGTCTGGGAGATACCAGAACCCCAGAAATGATTGGTGTAATGCCTGCGATACAAAAACTTCTGAGCCGTTCAACCGGTGCAGGGTTTGTTAATGCAATTATCGATCAAGACGGTTTACGCCGGCGTGTGAATCTATTGCACAAATACAATGGCGATTATTATGGGCACTTAACACTTGCAGCGCTTCAGAGTAAGCTGGCGATCTCATTAATAGAAGTTTCAAACAGGGCAATTATCCTTAACCTGGAAGATGGAAGGAAGATTCGTATCCCTCGTACTCAAGACGGCTCGGTGCTTTTAAAGTGGCCTAAAAAAACTTTTCACGACTACCGCTATATATCCATGTTTGAATTAATTCAATACGAGTTGATAGAATCGGCGCTTGTGAATAACTTGTTTTTGATGGATTTTTGGGGATTTTTATCCATTTGGGATGATGGGCCAACTCCTTTGGAATATTATCTAACCGCCAGAGAAATTAAAAATGAAGCGTTTGTTAATAATCTGGCTGCTTGTGAAAATTGGCTGACAATGCGGCAGATGTTTTTTGATTCTCTGGACACGTTTTTGAACGGTTCGCTTGAAGAGCGGATACTTGATTTAGTGGGTGATGATGAAGGCACAGTGAATAGTACAAATGAATTATTTGATGTTTGTCGTAGTCAATATAACTTGCTTGCCGAAATTCGTAAAAATAACGAAAGTTTGCGGGGCAGTTTTATTGTTGTCGGTTCTGATGCCACATCAATGGTTGATTACGGTCTTAATACATTTCAGGAAGCTTATCCAAACGTAGGTTCTTACGCAGTAGTTGCAAACATGCTGTTATCTGGGGAATTTCTTAATGATTCGCCGCGGTATGTATCTGCAATTATTGCCTTGTTATATTCGCTTTTAATTGGGCTTTTAATAAGCCGCTTTGATACATATAAATCGATAATAACCGGCATTACAGGTTTGGTTTTTTTAACCGGCGCTTTTTTGGTTTTTTTTATGATTACCAAAAAATATATTGGCTTTGGCGTTCCGCTGATATCAACGCTTGTTACCTTTATCTCTATCATGATAACAAAATTTCTTACTGCAAGCCGCGAAAAAGCTTTTATTCACAACGCTTTCTCACGTTATCTTGCGCCTGAAGTAATATCCCAAATTATAAACGATCCCAGCAAACTCAATTTGGGCGGCGAAAAACGGGAAATGACAGCGATATTTACAGATGTTCAGGGTTTTGCGTCAATTTCCGAAAAACTAGACCCTACTCAACTGGTAAAGCTCCTTAACCGTTATCTGACATTGATGAGCAACATCATAATGGAAAATCAGGGTACTATAGACAAATATGAGGGAGACGCGATAATCGCCTTTTTTGGCGCACCTTTATTTAATGCCGACCATCCTGCTCTTGCATGCCGCAGTGCTCTTGCCATGAAGGCAGCGGAAAAAGAGCTGAATAAAACTGTTGTTGAAGAAGGCATGAGCCCTGTTCCATTGTTCACTCGTATGGGTATCAATACAGGCGACATGGTAGTAGGCAATATGGGCGCCGAATTTAAAATGGATTATACAATAATGGGTAATGCCGTAAACCTTGCAGCCAGACTGGAAGGAGTGAACAAACAATACAGTACCGGCGGTATTTTAATTAGTGAATACACAAGGGCAAAAATCGGCGATGAGTTTATGCTTCGCCGTCTTGACAGGGTTCGTGTTGTTGGTGTTAACACTCCATTACGCTTATTCGAAGTGTTGGCTCTTAACAGCGAGTACGATTCAGAAAGTCCCGAACAAAAAGCCGTAAAAATGTGGGAACAGGCAATAGATCTTTACGAACAGAAAAATTTTAACGAAGCTTCCGCTTTATTTAAAACATTGATCAAAAACGACCCCAACGACAAAGTTGCTCAACTGTATTTAGACCGCTGCGATAAATTTATAGAAAATCCACCGCCCGCTGAGTGGGACGCAATCAGGAACTTAACCGAAAAGTGAGTTTTCCGTTAAAAAATATACGTTCTTAATCCCATAACGCATTTGGTTAATGTTTGTCGCACGATATCAACATCTGTCGGTACAAACCAGAGCTGCCCTTCTGTAAAGAGACTGAATTTTTTAAAGATTTTTTGCTCTGGTATAGTTATCTTGGGAAACTCAATCTGCATTACCACAGCATTTAACCAGGCAGGCTTACCGCTTTGCGTGTACCCCTGTTTTGCAATATCAAATAATGAAAAGTTTGCCCCCAAACTTATTGATGCATCAAGCCAACTATTTAAACTAAAATTGTAACCGCCAAGCATTTTAAAACCCAATACATGTCCGCCGTAACGCACACGCCCTGTTCCACCCATAGATTCATATATTCGCTGAGTCATAAAACCATAATTGGCCTGTAATTTTAAATGTTCATTTAGGAAAGTCATACCTAAACCAAAATCCATGTATGTCGCACCAGAAAAAATATTCGGTGTATTATTGTTAATTTGTTTTATAAATGGCGGAATAGTCGCTTCCAGATAAAGTCCAACCGGGAAAAGGCTTGTTTGTGATCGTTCATCGATTGGATTTGCATCATCAGGCGTAATTATTGGACTATACGAAATATCTTCATCAGGATTGTTCCAGTAATTTATATTTGCTTTTATAGCGCTTATACCACTAAAAGAAATATTAATTGGCCGTTGAAAAAGATCAGGTATATTTCGCTGTTGATTAGTGACATGTAAAGTTAAGTTATTGCAATACAATAATTGGTCTGATAATTCATAAGTGATTACAAATCGTACAGTTTCCTGTAAACTCCCCTGTAATCCGCCAACAGACGGCATCCTCATTCTGGAAGGTGTGTTACCTCTTAATATAATTGCATCATTATTGTCAATTCCAACCATTAGGGTATTAATATCAAAATATTGTTCTGCGTATGTTTGGACTTCAAAGTAATATTGACTAACAGAATCGCTTATTGTTCTTCCAAAAGAAAAACTCATTCTTATACCATCGCTGTTAGCCTGACCAAGACCAACCGGACTACCTGGATTTGATCCCAAATTCGCCGCCAAAGTTGAACAACCAAAGAAAAACACTGCAATTAAAACAACAAAGATTATAATAAAAAAACGGTTTTTGAAACTCATAAAAACTCCTTTGCAGTTTTAGCATATCAATCTATTTCGGATTCTGCAAGCATAATTAAAAGTATCAAGGCGATAATATCCATCTTTACGCCAACATGATATTTGGAGCTGTTGTTTATATTACGGTATCCCATTTCAAACGAAATAACATTGTATTTTAGCCTGCCAAAATTTCCCCTAAACCCTAAATTAATTCCTGTAGTAAAAATATGCCTATTCCAGTGTATGTTCTCATCAACAAATAAATAATTAATCGAAGCAAATGGACCAAGATAAAAATTACTGAATCCAAGAGAATTATAGTTTATTACATTCCACATCGCATAAAAATTTAATAAACTGGCGCCTTCAAAACCTCTTTCAACTTCCTGATCGTTATTCCAGCCAAAAAACATTAAAGGGCTAAACCCAATTTCAAAATTTGAATATCTGTTTTCAAATCCAATATTTAATAATGATAAACTGGTTTCAAAATTATAATCATTCTTTAGCGGAAAATTTCCTCCAATTCCTAGGTTCCCAACGTTAAAACTAGTCACATAATTACTCTGGGCAAAGGCAGGAATTGTTATGATTATCAGGATAGTTGTTATGATATATCTCATGCTTTAAATATATCGCAAGGAATTAAAAATTCATGTAAAAAAAGGTGAAAAAAGCCTACGCTACAGGTAGCGTCATATAAAAAAACACCCGCTATATATGGTGCAGGTGCCTGTCATCAAAAAAATATTTATTTTTTTTTCATTTTCGGTCAAGCACCACGCATGTGCACACCCATATAAGGGAAACAAAATTTTCTTTATGGAGTTGCTTATGAAAACAAAACATTTTTACTTACCTTTTTTACTTTTGATGATTGCTTTTTCTATCCAGGGGGTTACCTGCAGCAGGGAAACAATTTCCCGGGAATTACCTTCGGCGGTAATGGTTTCGTCGAATACATTGCCGGCGGCATTACAACGAGAGCTCGATTTAAGGTCGTTTTTGCAAACGCTGGATGAGCTTGCCGAGCTGGAAAGAGCCGGCTCCTGGATACAGGGGATGGCTTTTACAGAGTCGGGGATTAGGGAAAATGCCGGAGATTATGCGGGAGCTGTGATTGCTGCCTACAAGGAGCTTTCATGGGCCTACGGTATGGGGTTGATACAAAAACAGGAAATCGAACAGGGGTTATTAAATATAATCGCCGCAAAAAACGAAGATGAAACTCTTGCTGTTACAACCGCGTTACTTGCATTTTTAAACGGCCGTTGGGATGATGCCGCTGCCGGTCTTGCTCCGTTCATCGATATTGACGACGAGCCTGATGGCTTTGGACGCTGGCTGCTGCTTGTTTGTGTTCTGGAGAAAGACAAAGATGACAGACATACAGGAGCGGCATACAGATCTATCCGTGCGCGTTATGCGCAATTTCCTGAGTATTGGTATCGCGGCGCAAGGGCATTTTCCGGTATCATTGCCGCCGAGTTTGCGGAGAATGGCATTAATTCATCTCCTGTGGGGCCATTTGCAGATGAATGCCGCAAAATACTTGCATCTTTTATTGGCTTAAACGTGGAAGATGCTCCTTCGATCAGAACCAAAAGGGAAATTGAAGCGGTTGTTTCCCTTTCGGTTAATTCGGGGAATCCGCAAATTTTGGATGTTTTGCTGCCGTTGATCAGCCTTCCTGATAATGCCTACACAGTTTATGCAGTTGGCGCACTTAGGGCGCTGGCTTCAATATCCGGGTTCCGGGACTACTACGCCAGACGTGCAGAAGCTTCCAGCGGGCGTCTTGCTGAACGGCTTTCTTTTTTAGGGCGGGGTTAAAATGCGTCTTGCGTTATTTACATTTTGTACGCTGTTCCTTCTTTTGGCTTCCTGTAACAGAAAACCTGATGCAGAAACAATACGTCTCTATGTTCGGGCTTCCGATGCCTATGCGCTTGGACAATTCGACAGCGTAAAACAAATTTTGCAAAGGGAAAACAATTTTCCGCCTGCATTGATGCTGCGTACTAAAGCCGAATATTTTTCCGGTGACATTGAAAGAGCGGAAATGTCCTGCCGCAGGGTTATCAAACTGCGTCCTTCGTCATCAGAGGCTCGCATTTTTCTGGCAAGAATCTTTCGCGAAAAAGGCGACATTGCCGGAGCGGTTAATATGACAGAAAACATATTGGCCGACAATCCGCAGGACATTCGTACTTTGCGGCTTGCAGCCGAACTTGCAATGGATACAGGGAAATTGGATGAAGCGATGGTTTTCCTTAACAGGGCCTCTGAATACTCCGCCGAAAGCGCAATGGTTTTACTGGACAGGGCACGATTACGATGGATAGCCGGATTGACAAACGACAATGTGCTGGAAGATTTAAGCCGTGCAAAAGCTATGCTCCCATGGGATGCGCCATTATTACGCTCAATTTCAAATCTTGAAGAAATAATCAGGAGGCAATAAAGTGTGCAAATTTATCAGATTGATGAATTTTATTTTGTATTTTGTTTTTGCTTCATCGTTATTTGCAAATGAAACGCTTACTTTCTCGCAAGCTGCCAACATTGCTGTAACATCTTCTGTTGATCTTAGGCACTCTCAGTCTTCGCTTTCTCTTACGGAAGGAGCATGGAGATGGGGAGTGCGGGAATACTTTCCGCGATTAACAATTACCGCTTCCGAAAACGATCGTTTGCAGCAAATTGGCTCTGATTCGTTTATAAAAAATTACGGGGTTAGTCTGGATCAGTTGGTCTTTAACGGAGGCAGAACAATTATGTCCAGAAGGCTTGAGCGTATGGAACTTGATCTAACTTCTTCCAGACTGGACAGAATGGCGTCCGATATTGCAGAAGCGGCAATATCAGCTTATCGCAATGTTCTTTCAGCAAGAGCAATACTGGAAATTCGCAAATCGGCATTAATCATTTTTGAAGAACAACGAATGATTTTAAACGAAGAAGTCCGGCTTGGATTGGCGCTTCCTGTCGATCTTGCAAATGCAGACATTAACCTTGCCGATGCAAAACTGGACATTTTGTCTCTTCAACTGGATTTAACCGAGATGGAAAGGCAGTTTGCAGAACTTCTTGGGCTGGAACATTTGCCGGTTTTGATCGAAAAGGTTGATATTCACCGCTCTTCTGTTTTTCCTGCACAAACGGCGTTTGAAAAAACGGCGTTTGAACAAACGAGGTTTGCTTCTACGGCTGCTGCCATTGCAAGAGAGCATAATCCGGATCTAATTGAAGCGCGTTTTTCGATAACCAAAAGAGAGGCGGAGTTAAAGTACCTTTCCAATTCATGGATACCAACTTTACGGATGACAGGAAATTTTGGAATTACCGGGCAGCGTTATCCGCTAACACGTTACAACTGGTCTTTAGGTTTAACGGTTGACTTAACAAATCCATGGTTTCAAAATCGCAGCGCTGGGCAGGCTGGTTTTGAGCCGCCGCATGACAAAACTGCAATGATCCAAAACAGCTTTACTCCGCTGCCGGATCCTGCATCAAGATACGGCAGGAAGCAGGCAGGGCTGATTTTGGATATTGAGCAGGAAAAATACAGCATCGCTCTTGAACAAATTGGCCGAGTTGCAGCAAATGCCGTAGAAAATTATGTAATTGCCGAACAAAGAAGGCTTTTAGCCCTTGAAGCTGCCGCTCTGGGAATTGAACGTTACCGTATTGAAGAAATAAGACTGACACTTGGACAAATAACCAGATTAAAACTTATGGAAGTTTTAATCGAACAAACTCAAAGAGAAATTGCCGTTGTACAGGCTGCAACTGCTCTGCTTGAAGCAGAACGCGAATTAGAGCGTTTTCTTGATCTTGAACCTGGAGGGCTCATTATACTTGCGGCCAATATCGAAACAACGAATATTACACCATCACAAAGGAGAAATTAATGAAGAATTTATTACTGACAATTTTACACCTAACGGTTTTGTTAACAACATTGTTGTATTTTTCTTGTGAAAGACAACAGTTAAACATCAACAATGAAGCAAGAAGAGTAAGGGGAATTGCCGCATTTGAACAGGAAATGCCGGACGAATGTACAGGTTTTGGAAGCCTTTCCTTTCTGAGTAAAGTTGATATTGCTTCTCCGCATGAAGCGGTTATTGGCAGGCTCTTTTTCCGGGAAGGCGATTATGTGAATCAGGGGAATGTAATTATTCAGCTTGAAAACTCGCAGATTAATCTTGCAGTTGAAAGGGCAAGAAACAATTATTCTCAGGCTTTGGCTGCATCCAATCTGGCAGGATCAAGGCTGCTGGAAGGCGTATTTCATGCCGAAGCGCAGATGCTTGCGCTTGAGAAGGCCTTTGTTGAGCTGGAACTGGCAAAACGAAGATGGGAGGAGAATAACCGTAAACATCAAAACCAGGAGGCTCTTTTCCAGGCCGGAGGCATTCACACAGAGGCAATTCTTGTAAGCCGGTTCAGCATTGACTCGGAATGGGAACAAATTCAATTAATGGAAAGAGAGCTGGAAATTCGCCTGATTGGCCGCCGCGATCAGGATCTGATAAAAGCAGGTATTCCAGTACCGTTAAACGAAACAGAAAGAAAAGAAGCCGTTATAATGCTTCTTACTGCTACCCTAAGAGCGGAACTGGAAGCAGCGCAGGCAAGGCTTGAGGCGACAGAAAAGGAACTAACATCGGCTATTCTTGTATTGGAAGAACTGACAGTGCGAAGCCCTTTATCCGGTATTGTGGGAGCGCGTTATCTTGAAGAAGGAGAACGTGTCCGGTCTCAGGATAAAATCCTAAGTCTTATAGATACCAGTTCGTTATATGCCATGTTTCCAATTCGTGAAAGAGAAGCCTTGCGGATAGAAAAGGGAATGAGAGCATCCGTTTTAATTGATGGAACAGGCGAAACCAGAGAAGGTATTGTCGATTTGGTTTATCCACAGGCAGACAGCCAAAGTTTAAGTTTTTTTGTAAGGGTTTTGCTGCAAAATTCAAACACAGAAGATTTTAACAGATTAAAGCCAGGAATGTTTGCCCGTGTAACGGTAATTCTTGGGTCTCCAAGGACAGCTGTTTTTATTCCAGAATCTGCGGTTTTTAATCAAAATAATGACGAAGGAAGCGTTTTTATTATCAACGGCAGCACACTTGCAGAAAGAAGAATAGTTCTTGGATTTTCGCATGGCGAAGAACGTGAGGTAAAAAATGGATTAACAGCTGGGGAAATCATCGTGCAGCGGCCAGATTCTTTTCTAAGGGAGGGAACCTATGTTACGCTTGCGGATTAATTTTTCCGGTGTTGTGTCACGTATCATTTTATTGATTGCATTAACGTTTTTGTGTTTTACGGTTTCATGCGGCTTTATAGATCTGCGTCCAATAGGAGTAAAAATTGAACCAGGGAGCAACAATTCTGTTTTACCTGAGATATTCAGCCCTGTGATAATCAGATTTGATACAGCAATGATTAAAAATGAAACCGAAGGTAATTTGCATATAAGTTCGGATTCGGGAATCGTAAGAGGAGATACATACTGGAACGGCAACAATTTTTATTTTGTTCCTATTCCCGGATGGACAGCAGGAACCCGTTACACATTGAGTTTGTTGGGAACATTACGTTCAGTTGACGGAAGAGAAACGCGAGTTGAACATTTTGTTTCGTTTTTTGCAATAAACAAAAACGATCCGCCATTACTGGAATTTCACAATCCTTCTGACGGGGTTTCTGTTAGTACAAATAATTTTGTTATGGAATTTCATTTTTCCAAATCGATGGACAGACATTCTGTTGAATCTGCGCTTACTCTGGAAGGAATAAGAGAAACAACTTTTGAGTGGTTGGTTGATGACAAAATACTTAAAGTTTCTGCCGGAAATGTTCTTTCTCCCTGGCTTTTTTACCGGTGGAGTTTAAGAGATTCCGCCAAATGTAATGACGGAATTCCGCTGCCCAAAACATATTCAGGAAATTTTATAACTGATTTGGATCAAACCTTGCCGGAAGTTATCGATGTTTATCCGGTATTGTATGCAGACGGCAGCTGGTTTCCAACCGGCGCTTGTTTTGAAACAAAATTGGGACAGGGTCAGGGAGCAGCAGTTGTTTTTAATAAACCAATGGGTGAAAACGCACTTCGTTCATTGCGTTTTGATCCATCTCTTACAGGTAGAACAGAATTATTGTCGGAAAACTCAATTGTATATATTTTTACAAGAGATCCGGAGCCGGGTACAACATACACTTTAATTGTATCAGGAGATACAAGAGACCATGAAGGATTAAAAATAGGCGCTGATTTTAGAATCAATTTTACTCCCGATATTCCATTAATAAATATTACATCAATTAATTTTGGCGGCGGATTTGTTATCGAAAATTTTTCTGCAACAAACAATTTTTTACAAGTTCAGGTTAATTCTGCAACAGGCGAATTTTATTTTACCATTAATTTTTCGCTATTATTTAACAATGATGGAAAGCAAAATACGCCTCAAAAAATAAAACTTGCTCCTTTTTTTCCGCGTACGCTCGCGCCGGTTGCTTTGCAGGACGTAAATTGGCTTTCAAGTAATCGTTTATACATGCGTTGGGAAGGATTAATCGCCACAGATGATATTCCCCATTATTATACGTTAACTATTCCCGGAGGAAGGGGCGGAATTAATCCAGATACAGGCATTTTTATGAAGGAAGATATAGTTATTTATCTGGAGGCGATCAAGTGAAAAAAAATATAGTTGTTTTATGTTTAATGCTTTTTTTGTTATTGAGCGCCTGCGATATTTTAAGGTCTTCATTGTTTAAAGTTGTTTCCTGGACACCGGGAGACGGTTATCATTCAGATCCGGGAAATATAATTATTTCTTTTGATTTTTCACACACTCCACATAAATCCAGTGTAGAGCGAAACTTTACACTTAACGAAGATGGAAATCGTGTAAGAGGATTTTTTAAATGGGAAAAAAACAAAATGACTTTTGTCCCACTGGTTCCTCTTAAAAAAAATGCTGACTATACAATAAATATTTCCACCGATGCTCGTGATACCAACGGCCTTTCTATGGAGACGGCGTTTTATCATGTTTTTACTACGAGACCTTGTACAACCCGTCCAGATTTAATTTCGTGTTTTCCATCAATGCATGAAGAAATAAGCGATTTAAAAAGCCAGATAATACTGGAATTTTCATTACCCATACCGCTAAAAAGTTTATACGATAACATTTCATTTGTTCCATCAATGACAGGTTTATGGCGGCAGGAAGATGAAGGGAAAACAGCCGTTTTTCAGCCTTCGGATATGTGGCTGCAAAATAACCGTTATGAGATTCGTATTTCTTCTTCATTGACAGATAACAATGGAATGAACATAAGAAATGGGTTTTCCAGTGTATTTATAACTGGAGCTGATCACGAAATACCAGCGCTTTTGTCTGCAAGCCGAATCACAAAAGCGGGTATTTCTATTCAGTTAATGCCGGACAGGGGGTTTTCATGTGTATCAGAATTACCGGTAGAAAACTCCGGCTGGGAAAAAGATGACCGGTTTTTGCTGGTTTTTTCCAAACCTGTTGACAGCCTATTGGTTAGAAATTATACGAATATTGAAAATGGTCCCAATTTTGTTATGGAAACATTACCAGGTTTTAAAACAGAATTTATTTTTAGATTTGAAAATACGCCTGTTTATGAAAGCAGATTTACATTGAGAATAAGGAATGGTATCAGAGATGAATCTGGAAATGAAACCAAAGATGAAAGTATTTTCCGGATCTTTGCCGACGGAGAATTTTCAAAACCACCGGAACTTGCCGGAATCAGAATACCAATGGCGCCTAAAAACCATACGGATTCTGAACCTGTTTTTTTTACAATTGATTCGCTTTATGAAACTATTCCCATAACAGACGAAAACTATCCATCCGGTGAAACTGTTAATACATGGATAGAATTGTATTTTATCACTGCAGAAGAAACGTTGATTGATGTTTTTTCCCTAATGGAATTGTTTCGTGTAGAAACTTCGAACAATGTGATTTATTTTTCTCCAAAACAGATAAAAACATCAGATTTTACATTTGTTGAACCACAATCAGGATGGGAAGATTTTCAAAGAGTAGAAATTATTGGTGATCTTAGAAATTCAACCAACTTTGGAATAATAAATTTTCAAATTGCTGCCGGTCTTAGGGATAATGCCGGTAACAGAAACGAAAACAGCTTTAACGTATCACTTAAAAAGTAGGGGTTACATGAGAGAATTAATAGTTTTTTTTGTCCGCCGTTTTGTTACTGTAACAATGATTATTGCAGCGGTGGTTATTGCAGCAGTTTTTTCACTTTTTAATATGCCAATTAACAGATTGCCGGAATTTTCTGTGCCAAGGGTAACTGTGGAAACACTGTACCCTGGCATGGCAGCTAACGAAATCAGGAGCATGGTGACAATCCCGATAGAGGACGGCCTTTCGGCGATAAAAGGCCTTGAAAGAATACGAAGCATTACACGGGACAATCGCTCATTTATCAGCCTGGATTTCCGCTGGGGAACCGACCCAATGGCGGCTTCTGTTCTTGTTCGCGAAGCTGTTGATACGGTTTATCCAGGCTTGCCGGAAGGTATTCGTAAACCAACGGTAACCTCAGGCAATTCCGGAGTTGAACCCCATGCAGTTATTGCTGTAAGTTCACGTAACGGGAATGCTGAATTTGCACGCAAGCTCGCCGAATACGAGATACAGGCACGCCTGCGCAGAATCGATGGCGTTGGTTCTGTCGTTATAGTTGGCGGTGAAATCCTGGAAGAGAGGTTATCCCTTGATGTTCAGAGGCTTGCCGCTCTTGGTCTTACGCCCTCTGATTTTGCAGGAATCCTTGCCCAGGAAACTGTTGACATTCCCGCAGGAAATGCCCGCGAAGGAAACATGGAGCTTGTTGTGGTAAGTTCTGGAAGACCGGATACAATTTCGTCACTTTCACAGGTAATCCTGCCCATTGGCTCCGGAACTTTTAGGGTTGAAGATGCCGGAGAACTCAGGTCTGCTGCAACGCGCAGGGAAAGCGTTTTTGTCTACAACGGAATTGAAGCAACAGCCCTGGAGATTTACCGCAGGCCGGGCGCTGATCCGCTGCGTTTATCCCGTGACATAGAAAAAACACTTGATGAAGCGGCTTCTTTTTTTTCACGTGATGCGCACATTGAGCTTGTAGCAGATTCAACTCCCTCATTGATTAGTAGCATTACCGGTTTGCTAATATCCGCCTCTCTTAGCGTTGTGGCAGTTGTAATCGTACTGTTTTTGTTTTTACGCAGGCTTAAACACAGCTTTCTTGCTTCCATGTCGATCCCCTTTTCAATTGCTGCGGGTATTTGCATGCTTTCCGTTACGGGAAAATCCCTGAACAGCATGAGTCTTGGCGGACTCGCCATGGGCATAAGCCTTGTTTCTGACATCAGCGTAATTGTTTTGGATCTTCTCCACAGGACTTTTGGAAAAAGGGAAACAATACCGGATTCGGATGAAGTTGGAAACAAAGCGTTTTCGATTGCTGGTTCAAGCATAACATCCACATTAACAACTGCATTAGTTTTTATTCCGATAATCATGCTCCCTGGAGCATTAGGCAGTATCTTTGGCGATATAACAATTGCTCTTGTTACTTCGGTAACAGCAGGATGGTTCTACGCTCAATTTTGTCTTCCTTCCCTGTATCGATTGTTCTTTGGTTCTGCGATAAATAAAAAACTAAAAAATATTAAAACTGTTTTTACAGATGGCAGTCTTGTAAAAAAATATTCAAATTTGCTTTTAAAAGTTCTTCGTCGTCCGGTTAAGTTTTTCATTTTAACCTCACTATTAAGCATAATAGGTTTTTTTACACTATTTATGCGTCCAGTTGTTTTTTTAAATCCAGACGATGCGGAAGAAGTATGGGTTTCAGTTGTTTTTTCTCCTGGTACATTGTTGGAAAATTTGGAAAATTATGCAGGTAGTGTTTCCTGTTATATTTCAAGGCTGCCATCTGTAAAAACAGTGTATGGAAGAGCAGGTTCCGAAGAAGAAGATGTTAACCGCAGAGCAGACATCGACTACAGGAGAGAAGAACTCATCCTGCGTTGTGTGCTTGAAAAAAGAGTCAGGCCGCAGAAAGCGTTAGTTGAGATAACCGGCGCTTTGAAACAATTCGATCTGGAAAATAACCTTCCGCCGTTTTCAGTGTATTTTCCAAAAGATAGAGTTGAAGCGCTGCTTGGATTATCCGCCGCACACACGTATGTGATCATGGCAAAAGACAGGGAAGAATTAATTGAGCGAATCGAACTTGCAGAAGAAATTTTTAATGCAAAGTCAGTTGGGGCAAATTTTAGACCGCAGGGACAAAGGCCTGAATTACGTTTGTATCCTAACAGGGAGGCTGCCGCATACCTGTCAATATCAGCGTCGGAAATAGCCGAAACTTTGTACATCCTTAACGAAGGGGTTGTTGTAACAAAACTGGAAATTGAAGGCAGACCCCTTGATGTGCGTGTAACAGGGCAAAATGCAGGTTATGGCGCTTTGGCGTATAATTCCGTTCAAAGGCTGGAGCAAATTCCATTAAGAACATCTCAAGGTAGAACAGTTTTCCTTGGCTCATTGGGCAGAATAGAGCATAAAGAAGCGGAAGCATCTCTAACACGGCTTGATCGCTCCGATGTTATTTATGCAGATATTGCAGCAGACAGGAGCAATACTAAAGCAATCAAAAGTATTGCGGAAGAATTTCCCTGGTTTACTGGAGCAGATGAATCGGTTTTTGGCCGTTATCGTAATTCATTGATCCTTTATGTTTTACTCGTATTGATACTGCTCTATTTAACAATGGGCGCTCAATTTGAATCTTTCCTGCTTCCGGTGATCCTTATGATTACAATTCCCATTTCACTTGCCGGCGCAGGGCCTGCACTTTTATTGGCCGGTTCAATGGTCGATTCAGGCGCCATACTTGGACTTACCGTTCTTTTTGGTCTTGTTGTGAATAACAGCCTGATTCTTTATGAGATCAGCGAAGAAAAAATGAAAGCTGGTTTTTATCCGATGCAGGCTGTTTATCGCGGAGCCAACGAACGCTTTTTGGCAATTTTAATCACAATGATAACAACCATATTCGCTTTATTGCCATTAATAATCAGTCCAATGGGAAATTCTCAAAAATCTATGGCTGCTGCCATGCTTGGAGGTCTTGCGGTATCAACCATACTCAGCTTATTTGTAATTCCTCCGGTTCTTGTCAGGTACTTCAAATGGAAACTAACAAGAGGAGGTTATAAATGAAGTCGTTAGTTTCGTGGCTGGAAAGAAAAAAAGCCAGTCTTTGCATATTGGCAGGAATCTGTGCAGTATCGTTATTCGTCATTATTAATTCAGGTGAAACAATTAAACAAAGTACAGGAGGTTCATATGTAATACGAATTAAGCATTATGGTATTGATGCTGCAGAAATGGAAAGAAGTATTACTATTCCACTGGAAGATGCTTTTTTTCTGATTCCCGGCATCATGTCTGTTCAAAGTTCCAGTGTTAACAGTTTGTCAAGTGTTTTTGTAAGGTTTAAACCAGGAACAAAAGGACGTTATGAAGCAGTTCGTGATGCTGCACAACGGGTATACGAAACACTTCCCTCATCGGCACAAAGACCGGAGATTTTAAGTTCCAACAATTCAATTGTTCCGGTATGGTCAGCTTCCGTTATAGCAGATAACAAAATGGAAGATGTAAATGAAATTGTTTTAGCGGCGGAAATGCTTGAAAAAATTGTAAAGCCAAGACTGGAAAGTCTTGAAGGAGCAGGAGAAGTTCTTGTTTCCGGTGCAGGTTTAAAAGAAATATTTATTATTTTTGATCAGGAAAAACTAAGCCTGCTTGGTTTGCAGCCAATGTCGGCAGCTTCTATCCTTGCAATGAACGATTCAATTTTTTCCGGCGGTTCTATTTTAATGCAAAACAGAGAGACAATAATTTCTGTGGATGGCAGGTACGGTAAGATAAATTCGTTAGAGCCTGATTCACTTGAAAAAGCGCTTATTCCACTTGGGGACGGAAGATTTGTAGAGCTTTCAGAAATTGCCTTAATAACCGGACAGGAGCGGGAGCCCGATATACTTTCACGTTTAAACGGCAGAAGGACAGCAAGTATTGCCATCATGGGAAGGTATGGAGCAGATCTGCGTAAATTGTCTGTTGACATCAACAGGGAATTGTCCTCTCTTTCATTGCCGCTGGAATTCACCGTGTTATCTGACCTTGGAGCGGAGGAAGCCGCTGCTTTTAGATCGGTTTTAATAGCCGCATTGTTAGGCGCCATCATGGTGGCAATTGTCAGTTTTTTATTAAACAAAAACAAACATTTAAACATCTCCGGCTTTTTTTGTGCGCTGGCAATTCCATTGATTTGTCTGATTTCGGCTGCAATACTTGGCATTTTTGGCTTTTCTCTTGACAGGCTTCTGTTGGCAGGAATCGCTGCCGGAATAGGTGTTGCAATTGATGCTGTCATTCTCTGTTCTGAAAGACTGCGCAAATGTATCAATTACAATTGCGCTTCGGCGGAAATATCGTCGCTAACAAGACCGCTATTGGCAGGTGCGGCAACAACTGTAGCAGCTCTCATTCCACTTACAGCGATTGATGACAGCGGTGCAAAAATTATAGCAAACGCAATTATAGTTGTAACAATCACGACGTTTATCCTGAGTCTTTCTTTGCTGCCTCCGCTGCTTCTTTGGAATGTAGACAAAAAACCGCAAAAAACAAAACAAACAGGGCAGTTATCCAAGCGATTATCACATCAGTCCAGCAGAATTCTTGCTGCAACGGTAAGGTTCAGCGCCCGCTATCCGGTTGTAGTTCTGGCAGCAAGTTTAATTATTACAGTTTCTGCAGTTATTATGTTATTTGCAAAAGGTGTGGATACCGGAAGTTTTGGTTCCGAAGATTCAGTTTTTGCGCAGGTTGAATTCAGCGGAGGTTTACTTACCGAAGAAGTAGACCGGCTTCTTGCAGTTTACAGCAGGCAGCTTTTGGATCACGCAGGAATTGTAAACATCGAAGCAGGCTCGCGAACAGGATCCGGCTCTCTACTTATTTCTTTTGATCCTAAACAAAGAAATGCTCACTCTGTCAGAGATTTAGCAAGACATATTTCCATTCCCGGCGGTTTTATTTTCTTTCATGAAAATTCTGCTAAAGACCGGTACTGGGAAATTTTTATTTACGGAGATGAAGATCAAAAATGCCGCGAACTTGCAGAAGAATTGGCAATTATCTGTGCCGATTTTACATTGATAAACGATGTGGTTCTGAATTTTAAACAAGGCAGTAAAAAAATGGTATTGCTGCCAAACAGGGAAAAATTTGCAGAATCGAATATTAGTTTTTCCGCTGCATCCTCAATGGCGCGATTGGGCGTTTATGGACCTGTAGCTTATAAAAGGCTAAATGCAGATGGAGAAATGGATGTAAGAATCAGAACAGCCGATGGAAAGCAAAATGCTGTTAAACGTCAATCAAGAGAGGGTTTGCAAAATATCCTTGTCTCTAAAAGCAATGAAGATATTAATATTTCACTTTCTCTTAATTCACTTATGGATATTAGGGAAGAAACAGAACCTTCCAGTATAAGAAGATACAACCGGCGAAGATATGCTTCGATTACAATTTCTACAAAACCAATGGATCCGCGCCGTGTAAAACAGGAGCTAATCCACATGTTCAGAAAACTAGACCTGCCGCCAGGTTACTCAATTGAATTTGATCCTCAAGCAATTAAAGAGAGCGAAAGCATATCTGCTACAGTAATTTCTCTGATTATGGCAATTATTTTTTGTTACATGATAATTGCTTCGATTAACGAATCATTTTCTGTTCCATTGCTGGTTTTATCAGCCATACCGCCATCTTTGGCCATTCCTGCCATTTGGCTTGTTCTAACCGGCAGTTCATATAACTTAATCATTGCATGCGCTTTTATTGCGGTAAGCGGCATGACGATTAACGCATCTGTTCTTTGCGTAGACAGCATACTTTTAAAAGTCCAAACGGAAAATAAAAAAACTATTTTAAATGTTTATCTGGCTCTCCGAAGAAAAATGCCCGCTCTTCTTGCTACAACCGGAACAACTATAATCGGAGCAATACCATTTCTTTTTCTTACAGAGGGAGCAAATACACTGATAAGAACTTTATCATTGGTAAGCGCTTTAGGAATTGCATGTTCTTTTATTTGTTCAATAACAATAATACCATCAATTTTATTTCTAACAAAAAAAACAAATCACGCTTTTGCGTGATAAAAATCAAAACATGGGAGAAAACAATGAAAAATTACCTTTTTAATAAAACTATTGCTGCATTTTTAACTTTTATTTTTATTTTAAGCTTATTTCCGTCAATAGGATTTGCTCAGTCTAATCCCTTTTTATCACATGGAGAAATTAAAGGGTTTAACAGATCCGTTATTGACAGCCATTTTAGCAGGGCAGACAGGGAAATAAATCC
Organism: Treponema sp.; assembly: GCA_031281025.1. Classification (GTDB taxonomy): domain Bacteria; phylum Spirochaetota; class Spirochaetia; order Treponematales; family Breznakiellaceae; genus WQXQ01. The sequence goes on from JAITFY010000069.1 coordinate 22,419, forward strand.
AGAACGCTGGTTAACGGAAGCCAGGTTTGGCATAACACAGGCAATTGCCGCATGGGAGTTAATTGCCTGTTCGTTATTTGAAAATACTTTTCAAATGGAAGAAGCGAAAAACCAAATAATAATTTGGAGTAACGAGGAGCTGGAAAAACGCTTTTCGCAGTGGTTAATTGAACGTTTTTTTGGCGACGCAGTTGAAAAAGCTGTTATGAATTTATCGCAAATGCTGGAAAATACGCAGATTAGCTATTCCTGGCATCTTGATGATGACGGCAATATACTCGTTGATGATAAAACCGGCAATCCAATGGTTATACGCCCTGATGATACAAACAGGGAATTTTCCAATGATTTACTAAGCTGGCGGAATGAAGCGGATAACAATATTAGAACAGCAAGTAATTCATTTGATAACGTTATGATACATTTGTATCCAGAACTATTGGCATATATTCCTTTTGAATTACGCGAATCAATGTTTGATATAATCAACGAAACTTCATTATTATTAAACAATTCCATCAGGAGAGAATTCGAAAACATTGCCGCCAGAGAAGAAAGGATATTTACAAACAGGCGAACAAGAGATATCTGGAGTCTTAGAAGAAAAAGCGAAGATGAAGCAGCAAGGGTCTTCACAGAAAAATTAATTGCAGAAACAGAAGCTTCTGTTAAAAACGGCATTGATGAATTGAATGTCAGAATAGAACAAGCGGCTGCCGGCACTGGCGATCTTGCTCTATTAGGTGAAGAATGGCTGCGCTTGTATAAAGAGCAATTTGAAAGAGGACTAAAAGCATGGGAAGAAGCCGAAGAAAGATTCTTTATCAGGCGTATTGAATGGGAACAGGATTCGATACGGCTATTTTACGAAAGTGAAGAAATATGGAGCAAAGCTTTTGATCAGCTGGAAAAACAACGGGATGATTGGGAATTAAGCGCAAAGAACTTATTTGAAGCCGGCGTATTAATGTTTCAGAATATTTCTGATGACTTTAAAAAAAATATAGAGGATGCAAGAAGAGAATTTGAGCTGAATATGGCAATGCGGATAGGAGAAGGAACAACCAAAGTAAAAGCGCTGATTGATATGTATCTTCTTTGTTCATCTGCAGCTATTTCTGCATTGGAAAATATTAATTATTGGCAAGCACAATACGGTGAAGGCGAAATAAACCCATACGAGAATGACGCTTATCAAATGTATAATTCGTATTTGGAAAAAGCTCTTGAAATACGGGAAGAAATTTTGAGTAATTATACAGAACTTTTTGGAACAGGGGCGCTAAAAGATATCCTGTCTCCTGATGTATCAAGTGCAGATTTTTATCTTGATGAATATCAAATTGCACTTATTAAAGCAAGAGCTCTTGTTCTTTATTGGGAGCGAAAAACTGCAATAGCCGAAGCAGTAAACATTTATGCAAGTGATCTTGGTGCAGGAAGAATGACAGAAGCAGAAAGCCGGCTTGCATGGGAAGAAGCAAAAGCGGTCTATAATGCGTCGATAGCTAATTACGAAAAAGAATTGAATGAGCTTAATTCAATTGGAAATGATCTTCAAAAACAGAAAGATAAATTGAATAACCTTGTTTTGATAATGCAGCAAGAGGAAGATAAATTAAACCAGCTGCATTCTGAATATACCTCATTAATTACTATCTCTGTAGTTAACCGTGAAAGTTATTTTTACCATGACTTTAATACAAAATATAACAACCTTGTTTTGGAATACAAATTATTCCAAATGACGGGACGTAATTCATTGTATTTTGCAGAACTGGAATATGCAATGAAATGGGAAATTTTGGAACAAAGGGAATCGGCAGAGAAAATCCTTAATATACTTATATACGGAGAAAATGACGAACTGCTTTCTCTTCTGGAACTGGAAGAAAAAGTTTTAGAAGGGTCAGCATCAGAGGTCGATTTGAGGATACGTCTTGCTGCAATAGATCTACTAAGTTTATTTGAGGAACCGTATAGCGGCGCAGATTGGTATTCCAAAGTAAAAGGAATTTATTTGTCAGAAGATGAAAAAGCTGCTCTTTACGGAAATGGTTTGAATACCCAGCTTTATACTGATTATTTAAACAGCTCGCAGCTGCTTCTGAATAAACGTCTTGAATATGAATTGGAAGCATTTATAAACTTCTTGATAGAGAAAGAAAAAGCGGACAACATAGAGGACGATGAACCGGATATTCCTGAATTTGCTCTATTATTCCTGGACGACATGGAAAAAGCATTTTATATTCATGAAGTTTTAACTAACTTAAAATACAGAATAGATCAGGGAAAGTCATACTATACTGATGATTACGAAGAAAATTTAATAATTGAATATTTTGTATCAGGATATTCTTTTTTTGAAAGAGACAGTTCGTTTCTTATAAACTACTATGATGATTATTTCTTAAGTATAGGTTTATTGGAATTTTTCAATGAATATTCGATTTTTAGTTACTATATCCAGGAAGAAGCGTGGCAAAAATCACTTTTTGCCATAGCAAATTTGTTTAATGAATACGGCCTGGCTGCACCGGTTAATTTATTACCCGATATCCATGATATTTGCCAGGCTATACTTGGCAAACACGGTGATTTTGTACTAAATTCCGCTCAATTTATTCATGATTTTGATAGTTGTTTCCAGATGATGCCGCAATGGATTGAATCAGAAATAACTAATTGGAAAAATGCATTAATTGAATATATTGCAGCTTATGCGTTTTTTATTAACATAAAACCCGAAAAGAACACAATGGCTTTAGATATTGAGCAAAATGTTTTAAATGATAATTACGATTCAATAATTAATGAATTAACATCTTTTTATTTTCTGGACATTATTGAAACAGAAAGGATAAACATTCTGTTAAATGACATGTATAATGAACTACAGTTATTGTTTTATATGAACATTATTACTGAAACATGGGAAAATAATCTCCGAATCTCATTAACAAATGAAAAACATTGGCGGCAGTATTTGCCGGATGTTAATTTAACAGACTTTTCCGTACCTGCATTGGTTTCGTCATGGGAAGAAGGTTTATTGGCAGATGCTTTGTTTAATGCAGATTATCACACAAACAGAATAAACGATTTTTATATTATTTATTCACAAAAAGAAACATCAGAAATAGAAGGAGTTGCCGGAAATTATTATAATTCATATTTTAACAGCACTTCTATTAATAGATTTCGTGTTAACTCACTGCAATTTCATTACAAAGACTTTGCAAACGCAGCCAGATTGTATGAATTATCAATAATGTCATCTGATGAGATTAGAGTACAGATATTGGCTAAAGAAGTGGAATTAAAAGCCCAAGAGGAAGTTTATAATTCAATCAGAAATAATTACTTCCGGGAAGCTAAAGAATTTATGGAAATTGGTACTCTTTATGATGAACAATACAGTGTATTAAAAGATAAATACGATTTTATGGATCAAAAACGATTTGAATACGAAAAACAGGATGTTATACAAAGATGGGCAAGCACAGCATATCTAAATTTAGATACTTTTGATTTGGAAAATTGCAAGGCAAAATTATTAAGGGCAGAAATTGTATTAAATGTTCTGTCTGATCTTTACAATGACGAAACAATACGTTCAGATAATTCTGAGTATGCCGCTTTATATTCTGCATACGAACAAAGTTTTGCCAGAAGACTTAAAGTAATGAACCTTATTGAAACACTGAATTCAGAAAGTGCAAGTGAATATGCCAACAATCAACTTATTTTTATAAATTATCAAAATTCACTTAATCAACTTGGGTATGTTAATCAGGATTATTCTGATTATTATTTACCGGAATCAAGAAACGAATGGAAAATTGAAAATATTATAACAGTAAAAAATGGACGTCTTGTTTTTTCCAGAAATGACTCTATGTTAATAACAGGAGTAAATCAATCCGAGGCGGAGACAATTGCCGGCTTTTTTAATACAAAGGCAATTCCAGAAAATGAATTTTTCGAAATAAGCCAGTTTGATGAAGCGCTAAGGGGATTGAGCCAAAGAATGGCGGGTTATTTTTCCAATCCTGATAAATTAATAAACTGGGGTTTGGCAAGAGAATATTTGTTATATTCATTAATAAATTCAAACCAGGATTTAGGATTTTTAGAACGCTATTATATTGGATTGGAACAACTGGATAGAAACGGCTCTATGGGCAGCCAAACAGTTTCTACTGGAGTATCTTATTTAACGGCAAATACAAAAAGTTTGTATTCTGCAATAAGTGATAAAGATGTTATTATAAATTTTGAAACCATCTATAAAAATGCCTGGGATAGTTTGTCTCAGGAAGAAAAAGCAGATCTTGAATTTTATGTGATTCTTATGCTTCATGATACCAATGATTATTTTGAAGGTTTTTCTAATGTATATACTCTTTCTGCTTATAATACAGCAGTTGATTATGTTGCTGAGCGTTACAATCGTGCAAGAAAAAAAGCAAAAAATATTTTGACTGGAGTTAACATTCCAGCATATAAAACAATGCGGGATATAAATAAAAAAATGCTGGAGAGAATTACTTCGGCTTATGAAGAAAAATTAAAATTGGTAAATAATTGGCAAAATCAATTAATGAGTATTTTATCAACTTCACAAAGCCTCGCTTTGGCATATAAAGAATCGAACGAAAGACTTATTTCTTTGGAAGGGCATGTTATTGATGGGCAAAAAATTGTTTGGGAAGATTTAAACCAGACTTTTTTGGAATCTGGTAAAATAACTGAAGAGGATATTGCTGAAATAAAAGAATACTGGGAAACAATGACGGAAGAAAATGCAAATATGGAATTCACCAGTGTTTCCAGAGCGTTATCGGCCTTGTTTAATTGGGCAAATAACGAAGAAATTATAAGCAAAAATACATTGGATAATTTATGGCTGCGGGATATTCAAAATCAAAAAATTAACGAAAATTATTTTATTGCTGCCGCAGACGCATATATTGCCGGAACTATTAATGCAGAAACTTTAAGAGCAGCAGCAGAGAATGCCTATGGAAAATATTCTGTCTCATTAAAAAATCATCAATACAATATGTACGCAATTATGATGAATAATTTATCATTGTATTTGGACATCGACAATAATTTTAGTTATGTGTTTGATGCAATTGGAGAAGAAATAATTTTATTAACCGCAGCATCACTGGAAAACAGATATAACGCAGAGCTTGCAGCCAGAGAAATTGAGTGGAATCAATTAATGAAAGACATCGAAGAAAAATACTCGGAATGGCTGGATTCTGCCGCTCAAATTTTTGAAAGGGGAAGAGCCGACTGGAATGCCGGTTTCCAAAGGATGAAAGCTGCAGAAGAACAATGGTATCTGAATTTCGAAAACGAATACAACCGTGTAGAAAATGAATGGAACGAAGCGTATTTAATAGGTCTTATGGACAAAGAAAGCTGGCTGGAAATGGCGGCTGACGCAGCAAATGAAGCTTCCACAGATGCGTTTTTATCGCTGATTGGCGCGGAAGGAGAACGTTTATCCCGCTTTGTTGACACCAGAGAACCCTTTGGTATTCGTGATGCAATCCCCGAAGCGCAAAACCTGATGAATGAGCTGCTACAGTCTTCTGGAATCGCCAGCATGGCTAATGCCTTTGGTTCCTTAAACAGTATTGCAAGTACCGCTTCTGTAAACGTACGACGCGGTTTGGGAGGCGCTTCTACATGGGACGCTAACCTGGTTAAAACAGCTGCAGCGGACCTGGCAAGACAAGTAAACTCCGAAATCGCTGATAACGAAGCAAGGAAACTTGCGCATAATGCACGTTTAACTGCTAATGAGGCAATTAAGGGTTTGGAAGAAAGCGTGGATTCTGCAAATGAAAATTTCCGTCGTAGTATGGATAATACTTTTATTTTTAACGGGCTTTGGTCAAGGAGTGGAAATAATTACGTAAAAGATGTAATAAAGGGTTCTACACTCTTAAAACCAGTCGTTTCTAAAACAGTAACTGTTACAGGTTATGAAAATTATATAATGGAACCAATAATACTAAAAACAAGTCTGGAAGAAAATTATCTTGCCAGTTTGAATTCTATTGCTATACAAGGATTATTGGAAAATGTTTTTTTTGAGATACAGGTTATATCCAGTGAAATTTTTGGAGTTGGTGAAAACCCAAAAGAGATAGAAGGAAACCGCGAACAATCTCCTGGTAAATTCGGCGCTCACATTGGATACGGGCCCAGCACAAAACCAGAAAAAGATTTTAAAAAATCAAAAAAATCAATGTTTAACGATGAAGGCGCCGGAGAACTTGGACGCTTGATGACGGAGTTTACCTATTGGGCTATAATTGATGCCAGAGGAACGGCTGAACTTTCTCTCGCACCGTGGGATAAACGAATATGGAATGACGACGGAAGCTGGTTTTCGTCACCTTCACTTCGCTCAGTTGGTTCGATAGCATGTTCGATAGCTGCAGGTATAGTTTCTGGCGGTGCAGGTTTTGCCGCGATATTTACAACAGCACTGGTAGGTTCTGCAAGTGAAATTGCATTTGGAGCGCTTGATGTTGCTTATGGATATAAATCCTGGGATGAAGCAGCTTTTGGTGTTGGTAAAACGATATTAACAAGTACAGTTAGTGGTTTAGGTTCAGAATATTTTGGTAAGGGGCTGACAAGTACTGTAATGGAGAAGGTAAACGGCCCTGTAAACACTGTCCTTGCACAAACCGCATTAACAGGAACTCAGACTTTAACAACTGGTTTTACTACCAGTTTAGTAGGCGGTATTACCTACAACAGCAGCGATGGTTTTGGCTATTCCAACAAAGCTTTTAAAGCTGGAATGACAGGTGTCTTTAATAATACACTAACATCCATGGTCAGCACATTTACCACATCAAGCTTAACAGCAATAAACACTGGTTATTTATCGGATGATTCAAAAACAAATAAATTATTGGGTTTTAATCTTAATAATCGTGAAGATGTTGGTAAACTTAATAACCTTATCGGCTCGCTTGCAGGTCAGGGAGTAGATTATGCTTTGGGCAATAATTTTACTATGAATGTACTCAATTTGAACCAATTTGGCGAAGAAAAATACAATAGCGGCTTACTCGAATTAAATATTGGCCGCAGCGGCACAACAATGAACATAGGAACAGGAGGCGCAAATGTTAGTTATAACAATTTAACCGCTGCTTTTAGAGGCGCAGCAGTCTGGAATGTAAATACACGTATTAGCGGATATATAAAAAACGAAAGCAAAGAAGGGGGCAACCAATTTGATGCTGCAGTAACTTTACGCGCTCAATATGGCTACGGAGATGATAGCGCAAAAGGTCAATTATGGGATATACTTAAAGGGGATACTTTGTTGAAGACTGATGGAGAAGGGGATTATAGAGCGATGACTACACTCAACAAAAACGGGCAGAAAGTGGTTCATCTGACAGAGTACCGGCAAAACATGAGTGCAGAAGAACAATTTCTTCTTGCAGTGGTTCTTGGACATGAAGCACACAGGGATGGAATAGTGACGGCTGACAATTATTTGAATACAAGAACAGCCACGCTTGCGCACACAGAAATGGCGATGAGGATGATGCTTGGCGGAGAAAGTATAGCGTTTGATCAAAACCTCGTAAACGATATGTCTGCACTCATAGCTGTAGCCACCGCGGGTGATATGTCTGTTTTCAATGACTATGTTGATAATAATTACGATTCGAGCGCGGATTATTGGAAGTTGGTTGAAGGCGCAGATGGCTTTCACTACTTTGAATGGGACGGCAAATTAGAATTTGATTTGTCATCAATCGGAAGAGGAAACAATATTGGGGATTTAAGTGATGAAGATTTAGCGGCTATTTGGAGTGTGGGCGTTAATTTTGCAGATAAGGATGCTTTCTTGGCAGCTCTTGGGACGCTTGGTACTTTGAATAATGCAATTCATGGTTTTGAAAGAACCTTTAATGTTGTGCCAGGAAATACACCAACTACAGGTATTTTTGATACACATTGGGCTACTTTTGAAAATGCGATACTGGCGGCAGGTGATTCGGGACTGATAGCTAAAAGTGCCCAAAATATATTGAATCTTGGCACTGCGCCACAGGTTTTTGCCAATGGCTTTGGTGAAATTACGAGCAGTTACGGATGGAGAGCTATGTTATTGGGGAATACTGCTGGTCAGATTCGACCTCATTTCGCATGGGATTTAGGAGCACGAGGTCCTGGAAACAGACGAGAAAATGCAGACCCAAGATTAGTAGCCCCAATGGATGGAACACTGGCTTTTCATTTTACTCAACAAATGGGCATTCAACTGATAACTTCAGGCGGAGAGAATGAATCTATTACTTACTCCCATGCTAACGCATCATCAATTAGGAATTTTACAGGGTTGTTTTTTACTGATGGCATTAATTTAAGCGGCAATACGCTGACTGGAATATCTCAAAATATGGTTGTTGGAGTAATGGGAAATACAGGCTTATGGTCACAAGCCCCGCATGTAGATTTGATTTACAGAAAAAATGGTGTTGTACAAGACCCAGCAATCTTTTTCTATCAAAATGGAGGAAGGAATTCTTTCCCAATAACCCCTTTAGCCAGAGCTATGAGTGGGTTTTCTGGTACAGCCAATAATGTACAACTTACTTATGAAAATGTTCAAGGGATGTATAATTATCTTACTACCGGTCCAAACAGACAAAATGTACAAGATATTTTCTGGACATTTGGAGCAAGCAGTGATTCGACACTTTTTCATAGGGTTTATACAAATCATAATATATTGGGTTTTTAATAATCACAAATAGAACAGGGTTAAGTATAAATATTTAATCCTGTTTCTATTATATATTAATTTAAGGAGAGATAGATGAAAACACTAGAAGGAATTTTGCTGCTTTTTTTATTTATTGCTATGCTTTTTTCATGCAATAGAAATACAAATGAAGCAAGAGAACGAATTTCAGAGCAAAATATTGTTGGAGATATTACTATCTTTGATGAGTTTACTGAAAGCAATGAAATTGAATTGGAATCCTTTTTTAACCCATATTTGTTTGTGCTTGAAGAAGTTGAAGTATACGATTTTCCTGATATTATAACTGGCAAAATAATTTATACCTTAGAAATGTACGAAGATATATTTTTTGTTGGAAGAAGCGTTGTTACATTTGAAATTAATGGGATAAACGATCACTGGACGAAAATAACTTCTCCTGTTGTAGGCTGGGTATTTGCAGCAAAGTTCGCTCAATAACGAGTAGCTTGTAATATTTAACGCAATTATGTAGCAGAGTACATAATTGCGTTAATAATTTGGTTGGGATGCTTCTTAGATAAGTGAAATTATTGCTTGAAAAAGATGTTTTCAAAAGCCTCAACAAACGGTAAGTGCTACATTGCCCAATGATAATAAAATACAGGTTTATGGTATTCGTGACGGTTTGTAGCAAAGATTAAGGCATTACAAACCATCAGCTCTCCGGCTCACAAACATCAAAAGATAAATCATCCAACATATGGAAGCACTAACAAAAGGTTGTTAGTATTAATAATAGGAGTAAAAAATGAAAACATTAAAAAAAACCTGGTGTGTTTTTTTAGTTATGGCTCTGTTTTTTTCCTGTAACAGAGCTATAAATGTTATGAAAGAACAGATTGTACAGGAAACAACTGTTGATACTATTGTCGCTGTACCGGAAACTGTAAATGAAAATATATCTGAAAGGGTTTCTGAAACAGATAATATATCACTTTTGATAAGGGAGAATCGTGATTTGCTTACAGATCATTATTGGAGTATTTCAGATGGCAGATGGCTTGAAGGCGGTCAGACCCATGATTGGGTTGGCTCTATGACACCGCATGCTGTTTTTTATAAACTGGAAATACCACCAAACAGTGTTATATATCAAGAACGGCTCAGAAGGGAAATATTTTATTTTCTATATCAGACAGAAGAAAGTGACAATTTTTTCCCAATCGGTTTGGTATCAAACGAACCATTTGAAATAATATTTAATGATAATTTTTCTTTCTTTAGGAAGTTAAGAGGTGGCAGACATTTTTCTGTTGGTAATAGGATTGGTGAACAAACAAATCTCAATTACCCCCTTGTCGGTATTTGGGAGGAGTATTCATTTATAAATGAATACCATTTGGTTGATCCTTTAGATAGTCTGTATTACATGGTAATTGATAAAGCAATACCATTTTGGGCAGTACGTGAGGGTACCTACTTAATAAGGCAGACTGGGGGTAATACATTCGAGACTGTATCCTCATTCCCTGATGGCCGCTTACAGCTTGAAGTAAAAAGCAACAGGCAGATGGTACTTAGGCCATTATTTGAATTGCCCGATGACGAAGAAGGTCTTGTTGATATTTTAATTATGGACCGAAACCAGATGAGGATTAGTGAGATACCTGAGGAGTATTTAAATTCTGATGGATGGTAAATTTCATTATTGGTTCATTTCAGATGGCAGATGGCTTGAAGGCGGTCAAACCTATGATTAATATTAACGAATTCATGACAAAAAACGTTAGACGAAATGGCTAAAAAATGATTAAAAGTCAGCAAAAATTAAAAAGGACTTGACAATATATCAAAATAATGATATGTTTAATTATAGTATATTTTTATGGGGGTAATCTAATGCCAGCAATAAGGAAAAGTGCAGATTTACGCAATAATTAT
>JAITFY010000081.1 GCA_031281025.1 Treponema sp.
GTCAAGTATCTGTACTTTGTGATATTCACGTTTATTGTTTTCTGACTTTTCATTTTTTGTTGGTAGTTTTATTTTTGAGTTATCTGCTAAACCTTTTGACAGGCCAAATTCCTTTTTTAGTATGTCATCAACTGCTTGTACGATAAATTGCACGACTGGAAGCGGAGTGTAATATACGCCTCGACTTTCACGCAGAGCAGGATCATACTCTGCAAGAAAGGTTTCGTAAAAATGTATAAAAGGGTCTTGGTTTTCTTTGCTGAATTCTTTATATATATCCTCGATTGAAACAGCGTTGAAAAGTTCTGCAAGAGCATCTACTATCCAACATATTCTTTCATCAAGGTCAATACCTGCTATGTAATTAAAAAATTTACGAAGAAATGGATTTGAAAGCGGTATTAGTTTGGCAGCAATTTCACGTTTAAAAACTTGGCTATCTTTTTGGTTTAGACGTGCTGCGAAAAGACCATAAGCGAGGGTTTGAGCATAAATATCGGCAAATGATGAAACATCAAGATTGCGGATTAGAATTTTACGGAAGCCCTCTAACTGACCAAAAAGAGTGCTTTCTTTACTATCATTATCTGCAAGTGTTTTATTTATAATTTCCGATAGAAGCTTTGCTTTTAACGCCATCATCTTAGCAAGGTCTAGTGATTTATAAATTGTCTTTCCCTTGTATCCCGTAAAATGATTTACAAGAGCGATAAATGCATCAAATTCTTTTTTATTCGGTGTTATTACCTTTCCTGTTAATTCTGCAATACTCACTGTTGCAAAATGGTTTCCATCAACAAAGAGCTGGAATGTCAAATAATCAGTAAAGATAATATTGCCTAAAGATTGTTTATAGCGATCAAACTGTGCTTTATTCGATTTATTATTCAATCCGACAAGAATGTCTTTTGCCTCGATATAACCGAGTGGAATGTCGTTTTTAGTGATGATGTAGTCGGGAGCTCCGCAGTCTATCTGTTTTGGTTCGTTGGTAATCGTTAAACCAGTTGTCAAATTTTCAATCAGCGTTTTAAGCGCCGGACGGTAACTATGTTCCGTTGCTTTGCCTGTCTTATAGATTTTGTCAATTTCTGTTATATAACGGGTTATTTCTTGAGTACTCATTTAGGTTTAAATTATACCATAAACTATAACTCTTAACTATATAAAATAATGTAAACTTTTTCAAATTATAGCCAGTTGACAGAACCTCAAGTAATAAAGATACCTCCCATTAATCATCCATGTAAATTTCCATTTTAATATCAATATAACTTTTACCAGATTTATCAATATCTTTAGTGGTATGTTGACATTCTATACCGTTCGGTATAGAATATTGATGTGGACGATAAAGGCAGCGTCAAGCAGACAATTATTACCAAAGCTCTTGAGCTATTCTCGGCAAAAGGTTATGAGGGTGTTTCTGTCAGTGAACTGACAGAAGCCTCGGGTATAACAAAGCCAACTTTGTACTATTACTTTGGAAGCAAGGAAGGGGTATTTGAAGCTGTTTCTCAATCGTATTATGCCCAATTAAATTCAGTTATTACAGAAAACGCGGAGTATAAACCAAACCCTGAATCCTACCTTGAAGATATTTACCTGATTTTGACAAAAGTAACCAGAGCCTATTTTTCCTTTGCAAAAGAAAATGAAGCTTTTTACAGAATTACATTGGCAAATTGGTCAATGCCATGTTCATCGACGGTTTTTAAAATCGTAGAAAAATACCATTTTATGCAGTTTGACATTATCGACAGCATGTTTAAAAAAATGGCCGCAGTTCATGGCAATCTAAAAAGCAAAAGTAAAACGCTAACGTGGTCTTTTATCGGTACAATAAACTCGTATATCGGTCTTTACTACAGCGGTATTTCTGGGCAAGTCTTGAACGAAAAAACCGTAAAAGAACTTGTGCATCAATTCATGCACGGAATATATGCATAGTTAGAGGAAGGGGCTTGACTATTTTTTAAATTGTTATATACTTAACGGTAGGTATATTACAGGAGGAAATTATGAAACACAAATGGTTTGATGATGCGCTGGTTTATCACATTTATACGCTCTCTTTGGCAGACGCACCATTTTTTAACGATTATGCCCAGTTGGAGCATAAACTTGGCGAAATTGAGAAGTGGATTTCTCATATAAAAGGCATGGGGTTTAATACAGTATTGTTTAGTCCTGTGTTAAAAGCACGTACTCATGGGTATGATGTAACCGATTATTTTGAGATCGACAACCGGCTTGGAACAAACGATGAATTTAAATCCATGGTTAAAAAATTCCACGAAAATGGTATCCGTGTTATTTTGGACAGTGTTTTTAACCATTGCGGGAGGGACTTCTTTGCGTTCCAGGAATTGCGTAAAAACAACAGGGATTTTGCCGGCTGGTTTTCTGGCGTGGATTTTAACAAACAAAGTCCAATGGGCGACCCTTTTGACTACGATACATGGAGCGGTTACTATGAACTGCCAAAATTCAATCTGCAAAATGCTGCTGTAAAGAATTATCTGTTTGATGCTGCACGGTTTTGGATCGAAACATTTGATATTGACGGAATGAGGCTGGATGCAGCCAATGAACTTGATTTTAACTTCATGAGCGAATTGCGTCATGTTACAGAAGAGAAAAAACCGGATTTTTGGCTCATGGGTGAAGTTGTACATGGCGATTACTCCAAATGGGTTAATGCTTCAACATTACACAGTGTTACAAACTATATTTTGTACAAGAGTCTTTTCTCCAGCCATAACGACTACAACTTATTTGAACTTGCATACTGTCTGTTAAATTCGGTTCCAAACAATGGGCTGCCATTGTATACTTTTTTGGATAACCACGATCAACCGCGTATTGCAAGTAACGTTTCCAATCCTGCTCATTTGAGCACTCTATACACTTTGCTTTTTACATTGCCGGGGATTCCTTCTGTTTATTACGGAAGCGAATGGGGAATCCAGGGGATTAAAGAAAACAATTCCGATCAAACTTTACGTCCGTATATAGACATTGAAAAACGTCTAACTTATAGTACCGCTTTGACAAGCCTTATCAGTAAACTTGCTGTTATAAGGCTGAAAGAAAAGGCTTTAAAATACGGTAATTACCGGCAGATTTACCTGGAGTATAACCGTCCGTTTATTTTTGAACGTACTTATGAAAATGAACGAATACTTATCGCTGTAAACATTTCCGATCATGATGAAATCATAAACCTGGACTCTCATCACAATGCCGGATTTTGGGATATTCTACAGGAAGAGCAAGTTTTTGCAGCACACCACATTCAAATGAAGCCTCATTCGGTGCGGATTTTGAAGGAGTTTACAGTGTAAAACTTTTTATTACCCGGTATTATTCTTTCCAGTTTTTAATTAAAAGTTCACTCACAGTACCCCGTCCGGCAGAATCAGAGTTAATCGTTCTTTTTGCCTGTACAGGCATTATTTCAAA
>JAITFY010000083.1 GCA_031281025.1 Treponema sp.
AGCTTACAGTTGAACAAAATATCTGGGCTATTCTGGAAAGCCGCAGAGATATCGATAAAATTGAAAAAAAACAAAGACTAGAAGAATTGCTGAATGAGTTTAATATAGCCAGAATCAGAAAGCAATTTGGATATACACTTTCCGGCGGCGAGCGGCGCCGCACAGAAATTGCCCGGGCTCTTGCTACCGAACCAAAATTCCTGCTTTTGGACGAGCCTTTCGCCGGTATAGACCCAATTGCAGTTTTTGAAATCAAACAGATAATCCGCCAACTGGCAAACAAGGGCATCGGCGTCCTTATCACAGATCACAATGTCCGTGACACTCTGGAAATTACCCACGAAGCTTTCATAATTGCAGATGGCATTATTTTCGCACAAGGCGACAAAGACACGATCCTGAACAACGAAATGGTACGGGAAGTTTATCTTGGAAGCGAATTCCGCATGTGATGTACTCAACTGAATTATGGTACTGATACTGATATTGACGAACCTTGTTTCTTTTTTTTAGGGGGTTCAGGTTGGCAGCCTGTTGTTTTAGCAAAAACCAGCGCTTGAAGAATTCCCAGTATATAGTCTTGTTGTTCTTCATTAAGCATTGAGAAATCTTTGCATACTTTTTCAAGTCTTTCATCTTTATTCATATAATCACCGACCTCTTTTGTGTTTTACGGTATAAAATGTTACAAAACACTCTATTTGTGAGAATATTATACTATCTAGTGAGAATTGTAAAGTATTTTTATATATTTTCAATTAATACATTTATCGACTACTACTTAAATAAAACCAAAAATGATTGTATAATATCGTATCAAACATAAGGCGGTAAAAAATGATTATATTAACTTTAAATTGCGGTTCCTCATCTGCAAAATACCAGGTCTATGACTGGGAGACAAAAGATGTTCTGGCAGTGGGAGTTGTCGAAAAAGTAACTATGGACGGCTCTTTCATCAATCATAAGGCAAAAGGCAGGGAAGAAATTTCCTTTAGCCATAACTGCCCCACCCACACCGATGCTATTGACCTGATCATTAAAACACTGACAAATAAGGAAAACGGCGTCCTTAGCGATATGTCGGTTATCAAGACGGTTGGGCATCGTGTTGTACACGGCGGTGACAAGTTTACCAAATCGGTGGTTGTAGACAATGCGGCAATGGAAGCGTTCACTGTTATGCAGGACTTGAGTCCTTTGCATAATCCTGCAAATATCATGGGAATCGAAGCGGCAAAAAAAGTGCTGCCGGATGTTCCGCACTGCGCCATCATGGATACTGCATGGCATCAAACCATGCCGCCGGAATCGTATATGTATGCAGTGCCTGTTGAGTGGTACGAAAAATATCAGGTGCGCCGTTATGGTTTTCATGGAACAAGTTTTCTTTACACTGCAAAACGCGCAGCTGTTCTTCTGGGGCAGGATCCTTTTAAAACCAACGTGATCATCTGCCACCTTGGGAACGGCGCGTCAATTAACGCTGTCAAGGACGGATGTTCTTTTGATACATCGATGGGCATTACTCCTTTGGAGGGACTCGTTATGGGGACGCGCTCCGGCGACGTTGATCCTTCGCTGCCATTCTACGTTATGCGCAAAACGGGCATGAGTGCTGCCGAAATAGAAAGCGCACTTAACAAAAAGTCAGGCCATTTGGGAATGACCGGCAAGTATACCGACAGACGCGATATAGAAACCGCTGCAAAGAGCGGCGATAAACAAGCCCTGCTTGCGCAAAATATCGAAGCTCACCGTGTCAAAAAGTATATCGGCGCTTATCAGGCTGCACTTGGAAGAGTCGATGCCCTTATACTGACAGCCGGTGTAGGCGAATTTGCTGCGTTCATGAGAGAGAAAATTCTTAACGGCCTTGAAAATATCGGCATAGTTTACGATCCAAAGAAAAACGAAGCTGCGCGAACAAGAAATGCCGAAACCCTCATCAGCAAACCGGAATCAAAAATACCGGTTTTTATCATCCCCACCGATGAAGAACTTGTAATGACAGAGGATGCTTACGCGCTGATGAAGGGAACTTATGACACACACACAAATTTCTCCTACTCTTTCCAGAGCAAGGATTACTTAAATAAGGGGCGTGCGGAAGGGCTTGTTCACGATTTGAAGAAGAACCCAACGCTTGCAGAGATTATCGCAAAACCCATATAGGGAAGGAATGGTAATCGATATGACTGAATTACTCTGTATTGGCAATCCAGTTGTAGATGTGTTTATAAATATTGATAACAGCCTTGCATTAAAATACGGAATTGTAAATTTCTCGCAGCATATTGAGCATGAACAAATGGAATCTCTCCTGCGTGAGCCGTCTGTAGATTTTTCAAATGCCTTAAAGGTTTCCGGCGGAGGAGCTGCAAATGTTGCCAAAATTTCTTCGATGCTTGGAATGAATGCAGCATTTTCCGGTTGTATTGGACAAGATAAAATTGCACAGTTATTCGAAAAAGATATGATAAACGCAGGCGTGATTACTAAACTTACGAGATCTGATACACAATCAGGGCTATGTGTTGTGTGTAATATCAATGGTGTAACCAAATTTGCCGCAAGCCCCGGAGCTGCGCTGGAATTAAACGAAACCCACATCAGCGAAGAACTGATAAAAAGCGCTGATGTGGTTGTTCTGGACGGCTACATCCTGGATCGCCGTACGCTGGTACAGCACATTCTTTTGCTTGCAAGCCGCAGGGGAATTCCTGTTGCTCTTGATGTTGGTTCGATCTTTCAGATAAAAGCAAAAGCAGAAGAAGTTTTAACGTACGCCCGCAGCTTCCCCCTGTTTATTTTTATGAATGCCGACGAAACTCTTGCCTTTTACAATACTATCAGAAAAAGCCGTGACGAATATGTTAATTTATCAGAAAAAGAAAAAGAAGCTATAATTATCCGTGATATCAATCCCATGTTAAAAATAATTACAGACGGCGAAATTTATCCCATTGTGGTTGTCAAACTGGGAGGACGCGGTGCAATCGTATTTGCAGGAGGTAATGTGTACCGCGAGGAAACATTCGCTGTCATTCCACGGGATGCCACAGGTGCGGGAGATGCTTTTTGCGCAGCGTTTATTTCTGCATGGATACGCAGCAAATCCATTTCCGAGTGCGCCGCACTTGGAAACAAAGTAGCACGTGAAATACTCAATGTACCGGGAACACATATAAAAAGCAGCAAACTTAAAAAGTTTGCAAAAGCTTTAAGGAAATGAGGGAATTGCCATCCAATATAAATTTCAACAATTCATTTCTGTCTATTCCCCAATTTCTGCCAAAATGAGCAAATAAAATACCGGAAAAAGCCATAAATTCATCAAAAATTGATTCTTTTTTGGCAAATTTGATTAGACCGCGATTAACGATCAATTCCCAAAAGCGGGCGAAATTTTTAATTCGTTGTAAATCACCCGTAGATAAAACAGAAGTTTCTTCTACCTCGTAAGGCGGCAGGGGGGCATAACGCATACCCCAATCATCGTTGTGACGCGAAATTGGAGCTCCCGGGAGTTGTTTTAAAATACCAACCTGGATTTCGATGTTGTGTCCCGCTGAAAGCGCCTGCCATAGACGATCAAAACCCCTGCCAAAGGATTTAAGGTTTTCTCCGGGAAGCCCCGCAATCAGGTCGGCGTGAATGATGGCGTTTGTCTTTTCGCAAAGGAGTCGCAGGGTTTCCAGGTCTTTTGCCGGCTTTGATGGTACTCGTATACGGGCAGCAACCTTAGTGTTAAGCGTCTGGAAACCAATTTCCAGCCGCAACGTTCCCGGCGGAAAGCGGGTTAGTACTTCGTTTAAGCCGGACGAAAAGAGGGAAGGGACCATTTCAAAGTGGACAACAAGGGGGATATCCTGCCCTGTTTTTTTTCGCTCTTCAATTTTTTCCAGAAAAAATTCGCAAATCTGTATTGCTCGTGTTATATTTGAATTAAAAGTTCGATCCAGAAACTTAAAAGTTTTAACGCCTCGTTTTACAAGTTTGTCCATTTCTGTTAAAAACTGCTCCAAAGGAAACTCTCGTACTTTGCTGTCTGTTTTTAAGGCACTCAGGCAAAAATCGCAGCTAAAGGGGCAGCCCCGGCTTGATTCAACGTAGATTAGCTTTTTTGCAAGATCTTCGTTGGTGTATAGATGGTATGCGGTTTTCGTTGTGTTAAGGT
>JAITFY010000148.1 GCA_031281025.1 Treponema sp.
GCGCCTCTGCGAGAGCTCTTCTGAAGAAAATTTAACCACGAACCACACAAAAGCCCTTGACTTTGTATATACAGCAGTATATACTTAAAGATAAGAGGTACAAACATGAAAACAGTCAAAGTATTTAAAAGTGGAAATAGCCATGCTGTAAGGATCCCAAAAGATTATCATCTTAGTGATGAAGTTTTATTTATTAATAAAATTGGAAATACGATAATCCTGTTTCCACAGAATGATCCTTGGAAGATTTTTAAAGAAAGTCTGGAAGATTTTTCTGATGATTTTTTTTCCGATGGCAGAAAACAACCCGCAATGCAAGTACGAAGAGTTCCTTAATGTACCTTTTAGATACCAATATATGTATTTACATCATAAATGAGCATCCAAAAAATGTAGTTAAAAAAGTGTGTTCTTTGAATCCTCTGGATGTAAAAATATCTTCGGTAACAGTTGCGGAATTGGAATATGGCGTTTCAAAAAGCAAGCACCGGAAGCAAAACCGGACTGCTCTCTATAATTTTTTATCTTCGTTTGAAATAATTGATTTCGATTCCCGGGATGCGGAAATTTACGGGATAATAAGAGCAGACCTTGAACAACAAGGAAAACCCATCGGCCCTTATGATTTGCAGCTTGCAGCTCAAGCATTAGCCAGAAATTTAATTTTGGTAACAAACAATACTGCCGAGTTTTCAAAAATCATGAAAATCAAATTAGACAACTGGGTTTAATCTACAAGCTATTAATACAAGTTGACTTTTTAAACAACATTAGTATATAATATACTAACAAGGAGGGAGCACTAATGAAGAAATTGGTTCCTGTCGTAGTTGGAATTGGCGCTGTTTTGATCCTAACATTGACTGTCTTTATCATTTCGGCCCTGATTACCAATGGAGCAATGCGAACTGCAACTGCACAGTTAATCGCCGAAAAAGAAGCCGAAGGTCACATAACAGGAGAGCTCCTTGTCTGGCTGGATAACAATGAGTGGGCTCATGCTGTTATTGCTGCTTTTGAAAAGCATTATCCCAATGTTCATGTTAAATACGAAAATATCGGCAATGTTGACAGCCGCGGTAAAGTTTCGCTTGACGGGCCTGCGGGCATCGGGCCGGATGTATTCATGATGCCGCACGATCATATCATCAACGCTGTAATTGACGGTATTTGTCTGCCTTTCCCGCCAGAAGATAAAGAAAAATACTCCGGCCTGGTACTTGAAGCATCAATTAGAACTTGTATATTTTATGATGATTTCTACAAAGAAGATATGCTTTTTGCAATACCAATTTCAACGGAAAATATTGCTTTTTTCTATAACCGCGACCTTTTGGGAAATAGTCCTGTTCCGCAAACCTTTGAAGAAATTATTTCTTTTGCAGAAAGAAATAATAGTTCAACAGATTTTAGGTTTGCCCTGCGCTGGCAGGTGGATGATTCCTACCATAATTATTTTTTCCTTACTGCTTTTGGTATGCAGCTGTTTGGGCCTGACATGAATGATTTTACTCAACCTGGTTTTGACAGCGAAGGAGCAAAGCAGGGGATAGAATTCCACAACAGTCTGCGAAACATCTACAATGTAAATACCGCCGATGCTACATGGGATTCCACTGTCGCTGCTTTTCAGCGCGGCGAAGTTCCATTTACCATCACAGGGCCCTGGGCTATTGGGGATGCTTTAAGAAACGGCATTAACTTTGGCGTTACCCGTCTTCCCACCATTGCCGGAAATCAACCGCGCTGTTTTAGCGGCAATATTGTAGCGGCTGTTTCAAGTTACTCAAGGAATATCCCTGCTGCGCGTGCCTTTATAGATTTTCTTGTCAGCGAAGAAGGCATGACAATTCAGTTTGAACAAACAGGCAAGCTCGCTTCACTTAAAGATATCAGCAGAATCGAGGGGCTTAGGGACAATCCGCATTTAATGGGCATAATGGAACAAGCGCCATTCGCCGACCCAATGCCGGTTATCCCGGAAGTAAACCAGATGTGGGATGCGTTAAAAGCGCTCTTTACTTTTACATGGGACAGACAGCTTAGTGTAGAAGAAGCGCAGGAAAAAGCTATGGAAACTTATGACATTGCACTGCAAATGGCTGGTAAATCCCGCTTTGAAACAACTAATGAGGAACACTCTACTTCATCATTCCGCTATCTTATCCCTATCGTTATATTACTGGCCTTGTTGGTTTTTATATTAATTTCTGTTAAAAAAAGGAGCCGAAAATGAAATATACACCAGCAATTTTTTCCGCCGTAATTTGGGGATCGGGGCAATTTTTAAATAAACAAAAACTAAAAGGAATAATATTTTTCTTTTTTCAAACTGCTTTAATCAGTATCGAATTATTAACCGCCGGCGCCTGGAAAAATGCTGCCCGCCTTACAGCAGAAACTGCAGGGCGTTTTGACTTTAATGTTTTCACCGGCTTTTTATCCGAACAGTTTTCTCAAATACAAAATCACGGCTTTTTTATTAGAGGAGTTTGGGGGCTTGTTACACTTGGATCAAGAGAACGCACATGGGGAAACCTGGATGTTTACGATCACTCCATAATGCTCATGCTTGGCGGTATCATTGCTGTTTTTACCTTAATAATTTTTGGACTTGTCTGGTTTTGGAATATTCGTGATGCATTTAAAACCCGCCAAAAAATTGATCAAGGCAAAACTATTTCCAGCGTTCAATACTTCCGCGATTTATGGAAAAATTCGTTTGAATACATCATGATAACACCCGGCCTTATTCTTGTTGTATTTATATCTTTGGTTCCAATTATTTTTTCAATACTCGTAGCTTTTACAAACTATAATGCCAATTTTATTCCGCCTCGCAATCTTGTTGAATGGACCGGATTTAGAACATTCACCGATATTATAAACATAAGTATCTGGGGCTCTACTTTTGTTCAAATTTTTATATGGACTGTTGCCTGGGCATTTATTGCTACTTTTACAGCTTATGCGTTTGGGATGTTTCAGGCATTGGTTATTCGCTCTAAGGTGGTTAAGTTCCGTTCATTCTGGCGTGGTATTTTTATTCTTCCCTGGGCAGTTCCCGGAATTGTTTCCATGTTAATTTTTAGGGTAATGCTAAACGAAGAAGGTGCAATAAACCAGATGTTTCTATCGTGGGGGCTAATCAGCGATCCAATTCCATTTTTATCCAACACCTTTTGGGCAAGGCTTAGCTTAATTCTTGTTAATGTTTGGCTTGGTTTCCCGTATTTTATGGCATTGATTTCCGGCATTATGACAACCATTCCACAAGAACAGTACGAAGCAGCGCAAATTGACGGCGCCGGTACTATAACTCAGTTCCGCAAAATCACACTGCCGTTTATTCTTGCCGCAACTGCGCCGCAATTGTTAATGAGTATTACGTTTAACTTTAACAATTTTAACATGATCTACTTTTTAACCGGCGGAGGGCCTGCCAATCCAAGCTTCCAAATGGCAGGTTCTACAGATATTTTAATTTCATGGATATTCAAACTAACGCTGGATCAACGAATGTACAATTACGCATCGGCTTTGAGTATTTTCATCTTTATTGTAATTGCTTCGGTTTCTGCATGGAACCTTCTGCGGACAAGAGCATTCAAAGAGAATTAATTCAAGGAGAAAAAATAACATGAAAGGATACCAGGTAAAAAGAAATATAGCTACTTTTTTTATTTATCTTAATTTAATAATTGTTGCTGCTGTTGTTATTTATCCAATTCTTTGGGTAGTCGGCTCGGCGCTCAACGAAGGCGCGGGTATTTCCAGAAGCAGCATTATCCCGGAAAATATCTCGCTTGAAAATTTTAAAAGATTGTTTGCCGATTTTAATTACGGCAGATGGTACCTTAATACACTTTATGTTGCAATCCTTACCATGACTTTTTCGCTGCTTCTGCACACAATGACAGCTTTTGTATTTGCACGTTTCAGTTTTAGAGGACGCAAAGCAGGGCTTTTAACTGTGATGGTGCTTCAGATGTTCCCAAGTTTTATGAGCCTTACAGCTCTTTACATGATCGCGCTTAACTTTGGAATGTTAAACAATCTGCATATGCTTGTCATAATATATGTCGCAGGGGGAATCCCCGCAAATATTTGGCTTGTTCGCGGGTATATGCTTAACATTCCAAGATCTCTTGATGAAGCTGCGGCAATAGACGGTGTAACAAAATTCCAGCTCTTTTACAAGGTTATTTTGCCATTGTCAATGCCCATCATGTTTTTTATTGCGCTTACTTCGTTTATGGGCCCCTGGATGGATTACATGCTTCCGCGTTACCTTATCAACCAAAGTGATATGCGTACTCTTGCGATTGGCTTATTCGACCTTATCACAGGAACAAATGCGGATTTTGCCGCTTTCTGCGCAGGCGCTGTGTTAGTTGCAATTCCCATTACAATTTTGTATATGATTTTCCAGCGTTTCCTGTTGGAAGGATTAATGGCAGGCGCAAACAAGGGCGAATGAACAATTACCTTAAAGCGGTTACATTGGGCGCTTTTACCTGGAAAAACGAGGAGCGAGTTTCCCTTTTCCTCAAAAACATGAGAGAAGCCGGTAAAAGATGGATAATACTCCATTTTTTTCTGCTTACTATTTGCCTTAATTTTCCGGTAGTACTTACTATTTCGCAGCTGGAGCCTGTCCAATTTTACTCAAGGCTCTACGGCGAAAACTTTATTCACGCCCTGCCGGAAAACGTCAGGGATTTTTTTACAGAAGAAACTTTAATGGACAGCGAAGTTGTCCGTGAATTTAACATGTTAATGTATCAGGATGGTTATGGCGCAAATGTTTTGATGCCAATACTGGGTATGCTTTTTGGCATCATGATAATTATTCAGCTTATGTTTTATCTTTCTACGGCCTGGTTTTTATGGTTGTCGCGCATGAACGTTAAACCCCTTTCTTTTAAGGACAGAATGGGGCTTGCGCTTTATTCTTCTACATTGCCTTTAATTGCGGCAACTATATTTGGGTTTTTCCTGCCCACTGTTCACATTATCGTTTTTTACTTTGCCGTTATCTTTATTGTTTTTCACCGGAGTTCGTTATGCCCAGATGGTTAATTTTTTTATTATTCATCATTTCCTGTTCAAACCCGGAGCCTTCGTTGATTGTTCACTACCATCGTTATTCCGGTGATTACGAAAACTGGAATGTTTGGATATGGCCAAAAGACCCGCCGGGAAACGGATATGCTTTTCCCTTTGATTCGTTAAAACCTTCTGCGGATGGTTTTGTAACAGCGCGGATTTTTTACCCTGTTAATACTGATATTAATGAATTTGGTATTATAATTAGACAGAGCGTTTCTGGAAACAATTGGGCACAAAAGGACACTAACAATGATCGTTTTACAAAAGATAAAGAGATTTGGATAGTTCAAGGTGATCCTGTAATTTATACAGCAAAACCGGATATTTCACATCCGCCTATCCTTTTTGCAGCAGCCGGCAGCCCAAATACGATACTGGCTGCCCTGCCCTTTGAACCGTTGGATTGGAGTGTTTTTGCAGTTTACCAAAATGAAACAAGACTTAACGGCAGCTCCCAAAAATACACGGAAGATGATAATATAGTACTAATAACACTAAACGAAAATATCACCGATCCGTCAAAACTTTATATTGTAAAAGATGACAGCGGTACATTTACACAACGGAATGTAATTATGAGAGAAATTTTAAACGATTTTTATTATTACGGAAATGATCTTGGGTTAACTTTTAGCGTTACCCAAAGTAGTTTTAAGGTTTGGGCGCCAACAGCCGTATCGGTTTATACCGCTTTGTATGATGATGCTGGAACATACAATTCTGCCGGTCTTGTTACAAATCACGAAACCGGTAATCTCCACCTGATGTTAAAGGATTCCGCAACAGGTGTGTGGTCGCTTGTTTTACAGGGCAATCTTGAAGGCAAGTTTTACCTGTACCGTGTTGAGTTTGCAGATGGTACTGCCAACTGGGCAGCCGACCCTTATGCAAAAGCAGTGTCCGCCAACGGCCAACGAATGGCGGTTGTTGACTTGGCAAAAACAAATCCCGCTCTTTGGAGGGAAAAACCAAAACCAGCGTTTAATGCCGGCTCCTGGCAGGATGCGGTAATTTACGAGCTTCATGTTCGGGATTTTTCCATAAACGAGAACTCCGGCATGATACACAAAGGCAAATACCTGGCTTTTACAGAACGAGGCACAACAACCAGAAACGGAACTCCAACCGGAATAGACCATTTAAAATTGTTAGGTATCACTCATGTGCACCTTCTGCCCGTGTATGATTTCGCTTCGATAAATGAGCTTGCCGCAGAGCCTTTGTACAACTGGGGTTACGACCCAATACACTACAATGTTCCAGAAGGCTCCTACTCGACAGATCCTTTAAACCCTTCCACAAGAATAATCGAATTTAAAAAGATGGTTCAAGCTTTGCATGATGCGGGAATACGAGTCATCATGGATGTTGTTTACAATCATACTTTCCATACCGGAGGCTGGCCCTTTGATGCGCTTGTGCCAAAATACTATTACCGTACAACAAATACAGGAGTGTATGCCAATGGTTCTGGCTGCGGCAATGAAGTTGCATCCGAACGGCCAATGGTACGGAAGTTTATCATCGATTCTTTAAAACATTGGGTTAACGAATATAACATCGACGGTTTTCGTTTTGACCTTATGGGCCTTATCGATACTCCCACAATGTTAGAAGCAACCAAAGAACTTCGCCGTTTAGATCCTTCTTTGATAATTTACGGCGAACCCTGGCAAGCGGGAGGCTCAATATTGCCGGAGAATCTGCAAACTTTAAAAGGTTCTCAACGCCGGCTTGATTTTGCAGTTTTTAACGATCATTTTAGGACAGCGATAAAAGGCGGAAGTGATTGTTATTCACAAGGATTTGTAACCGGACAGCCAAATATGGAAGAAGGAATTGTATTGGGCATCATGGGCGCGATACACGACTTTACAGATCAGGCAAACGAAAGTGTCAATTATGTTACTGCTCACGATAACTTAAATCTTTGGGATAAAATGGCTTTCTCTCACGGAGAAGACAATCTAGCGCTTACTCCATACAGGTTTCTGGAAGGTAAAAACGATTTATTTGATTCTGATGTTGTAAGGTCTACCCTTTTGGCAAACGGAATTGTTTTTACTTCTCAGGGTATTCCGTTTTTTCAGGCAGGCGACGAATTCCTTCGCACAAAGTTTGGCGATTATAATAGTTATATCAGCCCTGACAATATCAATATGATCCGCTGGGAAAATGCCGATCGTTTTGGCGAAATAATTTCTTATTATGCGGGTCTTATCCGTTTACGCAAAGCTATCCCCGCTTTTCGTCAAACGTTAAAAGAAGATATCGATAAAACTATGGAAATTCTTTACGCGCAGGATATGGGAGTCTCGTTCATTCTAAAAGACAATGTTTTTGTTGCGTATAACGGTGGCAGCCAGCCCAAAACATTTACTCTTCCGCCTGGCACCTGGCATCAGGTGGTAAATTACCGTTACGCCGGCACTGAAACACTGGGGGAATTTTCCGGCCAGATTACACTGCCGCGTATTTCCATGACGGTTTTGTTGGGGGATTAATACTTATCTGCGGCCTAGAAGACTTGAACCCTCCAGCCCTCAACCTCCTGTTTCGGGCTTCCGGGCCGCCTTCGGCTGCTGGCGGTGCGCCTCCTGCGCACCTTCCCTCGCTTCCGCTCGGCGCAGCCTACGGAAGTTCAAGTCTAGTAATACCAAAAATTTATTGCAAAGTTGCTCATTTTTAATTTCTCTTGCGAATAACGATTGCGGCCTAGAAGACTTGAACTTCCATGCCCTTCGGCACTAGCACCTCAAGCTAGCGTGTCTACCAGTTCCACCAAGGCCGCAAAACCTGTTTTATTTGTACCAAAAATTGCGGTTTATGTCAATTATGTACTACTCCAAATTCGGCTGCATAATGTCTTGCTTTGGGGACATTATTGCGAAGATCCCTGACTCTATTGGGCGGCGATGGGTGAGTGCTAAGGAATTCAGGAGTAGCGCCTGCGCCTGCCGCAATCATGCGCTGCCAGAATGCGGCGCCTTCTTCGGGGTTATAACCCGCAATAGCCATCAGCTTTAATCCCCAAAGGTCTGCTTCGCGTTCATGTTTCCTGCTGAAAGGCAAAGTGCCTCCTAAAGTAGTGCCAACGCCAAAAGCCGCCATTACAAGAGCTTGTCCTTCGGGGGAGGAGTTTGCTGTTGCAATAGTTAACCCTACCGCGCCAAGCTGCTGTAAAAGACCAGCGCTCATTCGCTGTTGCCCGTGATTCAGAATTGCATGAGCAATTTCGTGTCCCATTACAACAGCAAGTCCGTCTTCATTTTGGGTTATTGGCAGGATACCCGTATAAAATACGATTTTCCCTCCGGGCATTACCCAGGCATTTATGGAGTTATCCTTTACAAGTAAAAATTCCCACTCGTAATCCCTGAAATAATTGGAAAACCCTTGCGACACAAGAAGTTTATCCGCTGCATCAACAATCCTTAAACCTGCACGAATAATCATTTCTGAATCTTCTGTACCCGTGACTATGGTATTTTCACTTTTAAACTCATTAAACTGAGAAAAAGCCATAGGAAAAAGTTGAGCATTGCTGATAAATGCCATAGTAGTTTTTCCGGTAAAGGGGTTTGTTGCGCATCCAAAAAACAATAAAACAATAAATAAAAATGAATATATCTTTTTCATTTTATTATTATGCAACAATTTTGTTAAACTGGCAACCTGATTAAAGAAATTATTCTATAGGCGGAAAATAACCAGTGTTATCACGTCCCGACCTTTCCATCAGATAAACTTCAACTTCGATAGGCAGAAATGCCCTGCCAAAATCTGTTTGCAGTCTTGATTCAAATGTAAAACTGTAAAGACCCGATGGTGTGTTTGCGGTACTTTTTATTAACTCTCCAATTCCGCGAGGACGGTAAAGGTACATAACACGCCCGCCTGTCTCTCTGCACAGGTAGTCAAGTTCAGGTTGAATTAACCCCTGTCCCATTATTATGGCATTAAATACTATGCCGTTATTTGCAAGAAATGATGCCATTTCTGAAAGACTGTACTGTTCAAATGCCAGCTCTCCCAAATTGCCGCTGCCAATGTACACAACAGACCTTTTTGGGGAAAGAGCAAGCAGATCGGAAGCGGCAAGGCGTAATCCCAAATCAAAACGCCAGCGTTGGCTAAAACTGTCAGGCGATCCGCGAACGGCATTTTCCAGCGAAACAGTGTGGTTTTCGCGGCGCGGCTGCGCTGCTGCAGAAATTACAGAAACTATTTCGCCGCCGTTCATTTCCCGGATAACCCGGCTTATATCTCGTGAAGCAGCGCCAAGATCACCTGTCATCTGTGCAGTAATATCCGACCTCTCTACAAGCAGAGAAATATCCGCACCATCATGACGGTAACCTGCAAAAATTAACGACTGGTTATTTACAGGCAGTCCGTTTTCGGAAAGCAGGAAATTATTGTTATCAAGCCCCAAAATGGGACGGCGCAGTCTGTCTTCTACAGTTAATTCTACGGTTACCAGCGGAAAATGCTGCGTTACAATATTGCGTATCTGCACAAAAAAACCGGAAGCCATATCATCAAAACGCGTCATTAGAGTAACTTCGCTTGCAGAAAAATTTGTCGTAAGTAAACTTCCGTTTTTGTCCATATCCACAGACGTTATACGCACCTGAGCGCTTCCGGCAAGAGCCAGCTCGCGGACAATTGCGGAATGTACATCAATCTGCAAAACCCTATTGTTATCTGCAACAAGTAAAGTGCCGTCGGAAAGAAAACGCAAAGATTCGGGCGCTCTAAGACCGTCTGCAGCAAGACGGCCAAGATATGTACCGTTAGTATCAAACATATAAATAGCAGCTGCTACACTGTCCGCAACATAAATTCTGTCTTCGCAAGCGGCAATGCCCGTTGGAGAAAGAAGGCCGGGAAAATAAGAGCTTCGCTGTCCAAATGAAAGGATAAAAGTTCCATCAGGATCAAATTTGGAAACTCGCATATTGCCGTAATCTACAACATAAAGGTATCCATCTTCATCTATCGTTAAATGTGCAGGCCCAATAAATTGCCCCTGACCCAAACCGCGTGAGCCGATATAAGAAAGCCAGTCTCCGTTTGCGCTCAGTATACTTACCCTGCCGCCTCTAAATTCAGAGATATAGATCCTGCCGTCTGGACCCCTTGTTATATCAAAAGGACGATCAAAACCATACATGGGGCCTCGTTTACGATCCCGGATAATTCCATTTACATCGATTCTTACGATTTCGTTACTGCCATATGCAACTACCCAAATAGAACCATCATTATTTGGCAGAACAGAAGTAGGCTGACGATATAAAACAATATCTCCAATTTTTCCCGGAAAACGCCCGGATTCGACATAACGTACGCCGTCGTTAACAACCGGTAAAAGAATACGTCTGTTTGTTACAGTTTCAATCCGGGAATTGAGCAGCATACCTGCGCCGGAATTCCTTCCATAGATGTCGAGAGCTGCCCTCCATTGTCTGAGTGCAGTTTCTTCAAAACCGGAACGGTAATATGCCCTGCCCAGCCAGTCAAGTATCATTGGCTCTCCTGGCCGGAAAGAAAGTGCACGTTCAAAAGATAAAATAGATTCGTTATACGAAAAACGGTTAAAAGCCTGAACGCCAAACCTAAACTCCTCTGCCGCAGCAAGCGCATCCGCTCCAGTCCCGCCTGTAATAGGACCAGCCTGAGCCTGTAAATTTTGTGGATAAAGAAAAACAGATAATACGAATAAAAGAAAAATTTTGAATGTAAAGTTCGTGTGGTTCGTGGTAAAAATATTCTTCAAAGCGCCTCTCCCGTAACTACCTTGTAATGCTTTTTGATTAGCTCCTCGTTTGGGGCAATCTCATGCGCTTTTTTAAGACATTTGCCGGCTTCCTGCATATCTCCGTTTTTGTAATAAGCCCATCCAAGTGAATCCAGGTAAGCTGCACAAGAAGGTTTTAAGTCCACAGCCCTTTTGCAAAGACGAAGAGCGCGAGTATGATCCATTCCTGTATCGGCAAGAATGTAACCCATCGAATTCATCGCAGTTGTATTATTTGTATCTATCTCCAGCGCTTTTTCGTAAAAATCCACAGCACTTTTAAATCGTTTTTGAATATAGGCAGCATAGGCAAGCGTATTAAAAATTAACGGTGATTCAAAACCGCTCGATTGAAGCCTGTTAAGTTCATATTCAGCCATTTTTACACGATTGGTAATAACATAAATATATGCAAGCGTCATACGGCATTGAAAAATACGAAGCACATCCGAACCGGATGTAACAACCTGCTCCAGAAAAACAAGAGCTTCTTCGTATTTACCAAGTTTCGTGTAACACAACCCAAGATAATACGCAAGTTCCATTTTCTCATCATAACTAAAATTGGATGTATCTTTTGACAAAAATTCCCTAAGGGCATTTTTCCATTCTTTGTTATTGTAGTAGTCCACTCCTTCCTGGATTTTTTCTACATTAGTGTTAATTTGCCGAGAATCTTTTTCATCATTTGTTTCATATTCATCAATATAATGCACAGTCATTATCCCTATTAATAGCAACCGGCTGAGACAAAACAAGGCTAAATGCGGCATTACCTTTTAAAACTTCAGCCCAATCTGATCCTTCTTCTGGAGTATTTTCTACCTTTCCAGATTTTACAAAACAATAACGCTGCCCTTCCGGTGAAATATAAGCCACAATACGATCACAATAATAACGTAAAGAAGGAAAAGTAGGAACAAGGGCAAATGGTTTGTTTCCTGTATTTGGAAAGTTAACATTTACAAAAGCACCGGCTTTCCAATACCCCATAATAGAAATTAGTTTTTCTGTTACATAAGGAATTATAGTTTCCCATTGCCACGGAATTTCACTTTCTACAAGAGATAGTGCAACAGACGGAATCCCCAAAAAACTCCCCTGCCTGGCTGCTCCTGCAGTGCCGGAATAAACAATATCTGTTCCCAAATTAGCTCCGGCATTAATTCCAGAAAGAATAATATCCGGCGCTTTTTCCATATTCAAATCTGTACCTTCGGTGGATACACACAGTTCAGGAATCCCTCCCAAAAGAGCTGTAATAATACAATCAACAGGAGTACCAGTGCAGACCCAAGTATCTTTGTCAATTTCTGATAATTTTAAAGGACTGTTTAAAAACAAAATAGAATGGGAACAACCAGAACGGTTGATGTCAGGAGCGACAACAAAAACCCTATGCCCTGCAGCTCGCAAACTATCAGCTAAAAGCGTTATGCCGGGGGAAGAAATTCCATCATCATTTGTCAACAGTATTTTCATGGTAACCTTCAGTTTAATTTAATTATTTTTGCTCTTGCAGCCAGTTTAATCTCATAGATAACCGGACGAAAACCAAATATACGCTCGTATTCCTCCATACGTTTTTTGTATTCTTCTACAAGTTCACGGCGGATTATCGTATAAGTGCAGCCGCCAAATCCAGGGCCGATCATTCGGGAACCTGCCGCACCTTCTATTTCCTGAGACCTCTTTACAAGCCAGTCAATTTCCGGACAGCTTATTTCGTAAAGGTCTCTAAGGCTTTCATGAGAATGATAGATTATTTTTGCAAAAGAAGCGAGATCACAGCGCTCCAAAGCAGCAGCAGCATCGTTTACTCTATGGATTTCTTCTACGATATGCATACTCCTGCGCCGAATCTGCTCTGGAAAGTTTCCTAATGCTTCGATAAGATCGGCAGGCGCAAAATCCTTAAAACACAAACCTTTTTGTTTAAAAGAAAGAAGCTCAAGGCCTTTTAAAATATCAGATTGACGAGAAGTTATCTCGGCTTCTACACCGGTGCCCAATCTGGGAACCCGGGAATCAACCAGCAAAATTTTAAATCCGGTAAGCGGGGCTTTAACCAGCCTTGCTTCTCCTGCGGAATTATCAATAAGTAAAAACTGATCTTTTCTGGCCATTATACATACCAGATAGTCTGCAAATGATGTATTACTTAAAACAGTACCTTCGAACATTGAATCATGAGAAGTCTTTAATTTTAGCGCTAAATCTATATCGCTAATTTGCACACGTAAAAGGGAACGCAATGCAGTTGCGGTTGCAACTTCTATTGCAGTTGAAGATGCTAATGCAATTTGCTGAGGTATATCACCGCCAAAGGTAAAATTTATACCCTTCATTGGATAACCAAGTTTTATAAACATCGAAATGGCAGGTTTTAAATGATTTGCCCACCTGTCTTCGCGTTTATATTTTAAATTTGCCAGAGTACTTCGCTTTCGTTCTTTAAGATTTAAAGCAAAAAACCGGAAAGAATTGTCTTTTCTCATGCTTGCCGTGACATTTATAAAACGGTTTATTGCAGCGGAAAGATACATATTTGCTTCAGGTTCGCCCTGCCCGCCTAAAAAGTGAATTCGCCCTGGAGCCTGTGCATAAGCTATAGGAGTTGATCGGTC
>JAITFY010000149.1 GCA_031281025.1 Treponema sp.
CGGCTTTTTCTACCAGAGTGACAAGTTTTTCCTGTTTGGGATTTAAATCGCGGGCAAAGGTAAGAGTTACATCGGTGCAGTAACCGTTGTATTTTACGCCAAAGTCCAGGATAGAAAGCCCCTGTCCGCCAAAAGGAGCATTTGTCCATGACGGAAATGCGTGAATGGCAAAACTGCGCTCAGGACCTGCGGCAAGTGTTTCAAAACTTGTTCCTTCGCAGCCCCGTTTTCGTGCTTCTATCTGGATAAATAAAGCCGCATCGGCTTCGGTTTTTATTTTTCCGCAGCGTACATTTTTTTCCAACAGGTCAATTATTTCGTTTGTAATTTTTGCGGCTTTTCGTATAATGGCAATTTCTTCATCATTTTTAATGGAACGTAATTTTCTCATTTCTGCAGATGCGCCATTTTCGCGGCACAAGATGTCATAATCGGTGAGTTCTCCCACATAGTTAAGGAAAACAGGATAAGGAGTGACAGATGGGATTTCGATTTTAGAACCCAATGGAATATTCAGTAATTTAGTTGCCGCCATAATTGCGTTTACAGGTTTGCGGCTAAAGTCACTGTAGGGCAGAATCGTAAGGAGCGCATTACATGCATAAAGTTTTGCAATGTTAATGTCCCAGGGAACAAGTATAAGTTTTTGAACAAGGGGAGCATCTTTTGCCGGCTGAGGTATCTGCGATATAAATAAAAGAGCGTCTCCCGGATGACCTGTCAGCCAGCGTATATTCTGATCCCGCCTGGTTTCTGTATCTTCCAGCATCACCATGGAAATATTTTCTTCGGCCATCCAGCTAAAAATACTTTCTAACCGTTTTTTATACATTGTTAGAGGTTTATCGATCATAAATTTATGTTTTAACGTTTTTCTTTTATCTTTTCTTTTTCTTTGGTTATCTTTGCTTCCAGTTTATCAATCATTTTGTCTATTGCTCTGGTAAGTTCAAAATCGTTTTCGCTGACACGGATCGAGATACCCCAGCGAAAATTAACCGAAGTTTCTGCTATAAAGTCCTTTTCTTTTTTTATGGTGATTATTAAGTCCACAATCATATTCTCTGCATTGCGGATCCTTTCGATCTTTTTGTTGAGATACTCTTTCGCATCATCATGTAATGAAAATTGTAATGCTTTAATTTCTAAGTTCATTGCTCTCTCCTTCTTCGTGTATATGAAGAACCCATATCAAGTTCCTTTCTATATTTTGCCACAGTTCTGCGTGCTAGTGCAATTCCTTTTTGATGCAAAAGGGCGGAAATCTCCTGATCCGATAAAAGCCGGTTTTCTGATGTTATAATCTCTTTTATTATCTCTTTTACGCTTTTTTTGGAAAATTGTGAGCCGCCAGAACCGGTACCGCTGATGGAATTCGTAAAAAAATGTCGAATTTCGTAAATTCCCCATTCTGTTTGCATATACTTTCCATTTGCAGTGCGGGAAACCGTTGTTTCATGTATTTCAAGTTCCCTTGCTATATCTCCCAATGTAAGCGGGGCAAGGTATTTTGGGCCGTTTATAAAAAAAGAACGTTGAAACTCCAAAACGGCATTTGCCACCCGTATCAGCGTTTTATTCCGCTGGCTTAAGTGGTTGATAAAAAGCCGCGCTTCCCTGACTTTTTCGCGGGCAAAATCCCGTGCCGTTATATCTTTGGTATTGCACATTTTTTCAAAGAAGGAATTTGTATCCAGAACCGGAAACGCATCATCATTAAGATTGATGAAGAATTCGTCATTGTCTCTGACAACACGTATATCTGGTATTACAAACCGGGTTTCTGAAGATGCCGAATAAAATGCCCGTCCCGGAAAAGGTGAATGTTTTTTTAAAAAAATGCAGATAAAACGCGCTTCTTTTTCGTCAACGCCGATTTTTTTTGCAAGCGCTGCATATTTTTCACGGTCGACAAGCTCAAGGTTTTCCAGTACTGCTGCCAATAGCGGCGTTTTTAATGACGCTGCCTCTACAGGCGTTTTTTCGTTGGCAATTTGAACCATAAGCGATTCTCTAAAATCACTTGTACAGGTACCGACAGGCTCCAGCCCTCTTACTAGTTCAATTGCTTCGGTAAGCCGTGACTGCGGTTCAGTAAAAAGAGTTTCTGGTTTTTCTTTGTGAAAACCGTCATCATCAAGGTTTTGGATTAACACTTCGGCAATTAAGCGTAATTCGTCGTCAAGCGGCTCAAGCTGTAATTGGCGCAAAAGATGTTCCTGCAAAGTTTCCGGCCGTGTGAGAACTCCTTCGATAAATCGCCTGTGTTCATCCGACATCTGTTTAGCCTGCCCTGAATAGGACGTTGCATCATAATACTCACTGTCATCTTCCGTTGAAGCGCCAACCTCCTGAGTTTCCATTTCGCCTAACTGTACAGTGCTTTTATCTTCGATTATTTCCAGTGCCGGGTTATTTTCCAATTCCTGTACAATTCGCTCTCTTAGATCCATTAAGGGCAGTTCCATCAATTTGATAGACTGAAGAAGCTGGGGATTCATTTTAAGCCGCTGTTCCTGTGCAAAGGATAAACGTTGAATTTGCATTGTTATTGTATTATAGTACCCAAATAGGTGACTGTCACCATATTTTTTGTTATATTTAATAAATGAAAAAAGACAACCTTATCTGGACAGAAAAAGGCCGCAAACAAGTATTTGATTGTAGAGTTTTTTCCGTTTGGGAATCGTATTGCAAACCGCCTGTTTCTCAGTCAGACCAGGACGAACCTTTGGTATTTTCGGTTATTGACGCAAAAGACTGGGCTATTGTTGTTCCCGTTATCGAAAATGCAGGCAAGAAGCAATTTGTTATGGTATGGCAATGGCGGCATGGCTGTCATTGTTTAAGCCTGGAATTTCCGGGCGGCGTTTTTGAACCGGGAGAAAAACCCCAAGATGCCGCAGCTAGAGAACTGTACGAGGAAACTGGATACAAGCCAGAGAAAATAACAAAACTGGGGGAGTTCAGCCCCAATCCGGCAATTATGTCAAACAAGGTTCATTTTTTTCTTGCTGAGGATCTCAAAAATCACGGTAAACAAAACCTGGACAAAGATGAGTATGTTGAAGTTGTTTTAGTTGACGTTGAAGAAGTCAGCCAAGGCATGGGCAAGCCCCCATACATTCACGCACTAATGGGGACTGCCCTGGCTTTGTACTGTCAGACTACTGTCTGTTAGGGTTCCACATACCCTGTCTGGATTCGCCTCTTATACTTGGAATATCCAAAACAAATCCCGGTTCAATTAAATTGGGGTTATTCGGATCTGGCAATCTGGCTCTGTTGGCTTCATAGAGTACTCTCCATTGCCAAGAGTCTCCGTAAATCCAGGGGTAACCAGCAATTGTCCAAAAACAATCCCTTTCGCCAGCCCAGGTTCTTACTGTATACTGACTGGGAAGCGCAGAAGGTCTAACTCCGTCCACCTGCATTGATGCAAAAACACCGATTGATTTTTTGGCTGCGTCAATTGCATCGTGCAAATTATCATCGGCATGTGCAGCTATGCTGACTTCGTAGTAGGTTTTACCTTGGATGTATTCATCAGGATAACGAGTTTCGATATCGTTGGCATCCGCCCAATTCAAAAGCCGTCTTGCCTGTGCGATTAAATTGTCAGCGACAAATTCATCCGAAAGTTCCGCAAAACGGATTGCTTCCTGAGCAAAACCTGCCGACGCATCATAATCGCCGAATTCAAATGTTTCATGAGCCAACTGAGTTAAACGCAGACTTTCCATGTAAAAATGATTGTTATGCAGCTCTTCGTGAAGATCTACATAAAGTTCTACATGAGGCTCTGTGTGAAGCTCTTCGTGGAGTTCTGTGTAAAGCTCTTCGTGCAGCTCTTCATGAAGTTCTTCCGAAACGTGAAGTTCTTCATCATCAACAAAACCAAAAACCGGAACAGCGATTAATAGCATTAATAACATGATAGAAATTTTTTGGCTGATTTTAAGATGTTTTTTCTTAAGATATTTCACCTTATACCTCCTTCAATTATTCTTTCAGCTTCTAAAGCTGTTTCATTGCTTTCCTCTATCCTTTCTTCCGCTGCCAAAATGGCCGCTTCGGCTCTTTGCCGTCTTTCTCCTGTATCCAGTCTTGCAATTGCAAACAAAGCTTCGGCATCAATAAAATGGAGAGCGGCATCATGAAAGTTCTCTAATGCATGATCTGCTCCTGCTTGTTCAAAAACGGCATCTGCTTCCCTGAATAATTCACGAGACGCAATATTTGCCCTTTCCGCTAAAGCCAGCTCTCTTTCGTTTTCTGCGTATGCCTGTCTGTCACTTGCATAAGCCGGCCATCCATTTGCCAAAACCAGGTTGAATCGGAGTAAAGCTTCTTCTGCTTTTGTAATTGCAGCTTCTATGTTATCAGTTCCAAACTCTTCCAATGCTTCACATGCTACTTCTTCTGCTTTTATGAAATTTTCTCCATCGTAGTCATTAAAACCGCGTGTTATAACCTCTTGCCTGACCAAAAAAACTCTGGCGCCCAAAAGCAGTGTTTCGTATTCACTTAAAGCTTTTGTGGCTGTTTCCCTGGCTGTGTAATAATCTTCGGCTTCATATTGCTCCATCGCCAAAAGGGCAATATCATCAATATTCTTTAAAAATTCTGGAAACTCCTGGGTAAATCCAGAGTCAATTAATGTCTTTCTTGCGAGCATTATTTCGTCTTCTCTTGCCTGAGCATAAAGCGGAATTGTTTTTCCAAAGATTTCATCGTAGGCAGCTGCTACTTCATCGAATGTCTCTGCTGATGTTCCCGGCGTATTGCGGGCAGCTTCAAACTGTGCTTCGATAGTTTCCCATTCGCTTGGGAAATAAACAGGGCTTTCAAAATCAATTGCACGTTGTCTTGCAGCTTGTACTTTGGCAATAAGTTCGTTTTCTCCAACCAATCCTGACGCTAGTTCTTGTTGCTCTGGAGCGGGTGTTGATTTACAGGAAACACTTATTAAAACAGCCGCTATCAACAATAAATAAATGACAATACTTTTTTTCATTAATAATCTCCTCAAGCATGAGTATACACATGATAATGCTTTTTTTCAAGCTAAAAAATGATATTCTTTACGCTTTTTTCATAACCTGGTATAATGTCTTTTAAAAAGGAGTAATTATGGATAAAATCCAATTTGAAATTACCAGACATTTCGGCGTTATTTCCTCAGAAAAAAGCGGCTGGCAAAAGGAACTTAACCTGGTCTCCTGGAATGGCAGGGCGCCAAAACTCGATTTAAGGGACTGGGCGCCCGATCATCAAAAAATGGGAAAAGGCGTTACCTTAACCGAAAGCGAAGCTGCAGCTCTGGCGGAATTGCTGGTTTTGGCGTTGGCTAAAAATGAAGGGTAGGGAGCGGTTTTTCCAATCAAATTCGCACAGAAAGCTATTGCAATAAACAATGTAATTTGCTAACTTATAAGTGGGTATTGGTGTACCTATAAATCATTAAAATATACCGATTTTCGCACGAACTTCGGTAATAACAAGAGAGGAGAAAGAAAATATGGCAAAACAGTTGTTGTTTAATGAAGATGCCCGGCGCAAGCTGCTTTCCGGGGTTGAGCAGATTTCAAAGGCCGTTAAAGTAACACTCGGCCCTAAAGGGCGCAATGTCCTTCTGGACAAGAAATTTGGCGCTCCAACAGTAACCAAAGACGGCGTTTCGGTGGCAAAAGAGATAGAACTTGCCGATCCTTACGAAAATATGGGCGCGCAGCTTCTTAAAGAAGTTGCTACCAAAACAAATGACGTGGCTGGAGACGGCACCACAACCGCCACCGTATTGGCCTATTCAATGATTAAAGAAGGTC
This sequence comes from Treponema sp., assembly GCA_031281025.1. Lineage (GTDB taxonomy): Bacteria > Spirochaetota > Spirochaetia > Treponematales > Breznakiellaceae > WQXQ01. Next base: position 5,829 of record JAITFY010000149.1, read on the forward strand.
TTAAATCGGTAGCCGCCGGCATGACTCCGCTGGAACTTAAACGGGGAATTGACAAAGCAGTAGAAATCGCTGTTGAGGAAATCAAGAAAATTTCCAAAGACATCAAAGACAAAGAAGAAATCTCTCACGTTGCCTCGGTTTCCGCTAACAATGACAAAGAAATTGGCAATACAATTGCCGATGCAATGGAAAAAGTAGGTAAAGACGGCGTCATCACAGTCGAAGAATCCAAAACTATGGATACGAGTATCGAGTTTGTCGAAGGTATGCAGTTTGACCGCGGATATATCTCCGCTTATTTTGTCACCGATCGCGATACTATGACCAGCGTCTACGAAGATGTTTTTATCCTTATCCATGATAAAAAAGTTTCCAGTATGAAGGACATGCTGCCCTTGCTGGAAAAAGTCGCCCAAAGCGGCAAACCCCTGCTCATCATCGCCGAAGATTGCGATGGCGAAGCCCTCTCTACACTGGTTGTAAACAGCTTGCGCGGAACACTGCGCACTTGTGCTGTTAAAGCCCCTGGATTTGGCGACCGCAGAAAAGCCATGCTCGAAGACATCGCCATCCTTACAGGCGGCGAAGTAATTTCCGAAGAACTTGGCCTTAAACTTGAAAACACCGACATTTCCCAGCTTGGTAAAGCAAAAACTGTTAAAATCGACAAGGACAATACCACGATTATTAACGGCGCAGGAAAACAAAAGGACATTCAGGACAGAATTGCCCAGATCAAGGCCCAAATAGAAGATACCACCAGCGACTACGACCGCGAAAAATTGCAGGAAAGGCTTGCAAAACTTGCAGGCGGCGTTGCGGTTATCAATGTGGGCGCTGCTACCGAAGTCGAACTCAAAGAGAAAAAACACCGTGTAGAGGACGCACTGTCCGCTACGCGCGCTGCCATCGACGAAGGCATCGTAAGCGGCGGGGCAATTGCCATGATTCAGGCTGCAATCGCTTTGGATAAAGCTGATACCTCCAGCCTTACCGATGACGAAAAAGTCGGCTTCAAAATTGTCAAGCGCGCTCTTGAAGAGCCGATTCGCCAAATTGCCGAAAACGCCGGCGTAGACGGCTCTATCATTGCAGATCGTGCCAGAGGCGAAAAAAAAGGCATCGGTTTTGACGCTGCCAAAATGGAATGGGTAGACATGATGAAAGCCGGAATCATTGATCCTGCAAAAGTAGCCAGGTTTGCACTGCAGAATGCAGCATCAATTGCCAGTCTGCTTCTCACCACCGAATGCACCATTACGGACATTCCCGAAAAGAAAGATCCCCCAATGATGCCAGGCGGCGGAATGGGCGGCATGGGTGGAATGGACTACTAGAAGTTAGAGATTAGAAGTTGGAAATTAGATGAAACCGTCTATCTGGTACTTTTGTTTGGTACCGGATGGGCGGTTTTTTTGTGATTGACGAATTATAGTGTATCCATATATACTATAAGCTGGAGGATAACAATGACTTATATTGGTAATTTTCCCACTGTTGGTGAGGTGTTGGCTTTGGAGTTTTTGGAGCCTATGAATATCAGCCAAAATAGTTTGGCAAAAGTACTTGGTATTCCCCAGAACCGTTTAAGTGACATCATCAATGGAAAAAGAGGGATCTCAATGGATACCGACTTGCGTCTTTGTAAATACTTTGGTCTTACCGATGGTTATTTTATTGGCTTACAGATGGATTTTGAACGGATTGCAACTAAACATAAATTACAAAAAGAGCTTAAAAAAATTACCCCCTTAAAAGCAGCAGCAGTTTAATAAACAAAAATGATAAAGTCTTTTAAGTGTAAAGAAACTGCTAAAATTTTTGATAGTGGTTTTTCCAGGAAATTTCCTGCAAGTATTTTAAAGTCTGCGATTATTCGTCTTGCCATGCTTAACCGTTCAGGAAAACTTGATGATTTAAAAATTCCACCTTCTAATCATCTTGAAAAATTGTTTGGAGATAGAGAAAACCAATATTCTATCCGCATAAATGATAAATACCGGGTTTGCTTCAAATGGGAAGGAAATGATGCGTATAATGTTGAAATTGTAGATTACCATTAACTCATTGTTCATTCCGGTTTTTTTTTATAGTTTTTATCAAGTCTAAAACCAGTTTTTGATCCTCTGGCAGCAGTTCATCAAATAATCGCAATAATGTACGTTTTCTGGGACTGGAGAAAAAAGGAGAGGTTGATTCCCGGCTGCTGTCCTGTCCATTTAGCAAATATTCCACTGTTACACCCAGTGCATTTGCTAATCTGACTGCCGTATCAGCTGGCGGCATTGAGGCTTGTTTACCAAGATAACTGTCTAGTGCTCCTTTGGCAACCTTAGATTTTGATGCTAATTCCTTCACAGTTAGCCCCTGATAATCAAGTTCCTCACGTAAAATTTGTCTGAAATTTCTCTCCATAACACAAAGATAATACGATGTTTACATGGTTCCAGTTGACAAAATGCAGTAATTACTGTATTGTATTTAAACAATACAAAGATTACCTATGGAGGAAAAAATGGTAAGAAAAGGTTTATTAGTTTTAGTTATGGCAGCTCTTGTTACAGGCGGTACATTTGCCGTTGACATGAGCGCAGGTCTTGGCGGAAGCTTCTCTGCAACTTTTGATTCTTTTGATGACGATGATGGAAAAATGCAGGCGAGGTTGATTGGCGGCAGTATTTTTGCAATGTTTGACGCAACTTTTGTGGAAGCAAGTATTGGAATGATGTTCGGCGGTGAAAAATGGAGATTTGACGGCGAATGGGATGATGATCCTACTAACCTCACATACTTAACAATTGGTTTACTTGGTAAATATCCCATTGATATAGGTAGTTTTACCCTGTTTCCAATGCTTGGTATTCGATATGATCTTGGCTTGAGTGCAAAATATGACGGCGAAGACTTAGATTTTGGAGAAACTTCAAAAGCCGATTCTATGAACCGTTTTTGGATTAAATTAGGCGCAGGAGCTGATTTTCCAATAACAGATCAAATATTTATCCGCCCCTCATTTCTTTACGGCATCAACTTTGGTACCAAAGATATTAGAGACTGGAAAAGCGATGACAGTAGATTAAGCACTTTCCATCATGGATTGGATATTCGTGTAGCAGTTGGATTCAGGTTCTAGTTTAAACTTGCCGTGCTGCTTGGCATGGCGTTTTGTAAAAACCGTCTATCTGGTGTTTTGTTCGGCACTGGATGGGCGGTTTTTTTATGTGCCTGCCAGCCACTCCAGAACATTCAGGCGTTTGATGCCTTTGTTTGTGCCGCTGCCGGGATCCATGGTTAGTAGGAACTTGGGGTAGTTGTCATCGATTTCTTCCAGGGAAGCCAATTCTCGTTTTAGTGTTTCTTCTGAGGCAAGCGCATACAGGGCTACTTGATAGTATTCGGTTTCGCCTCCTGGCTACCGCATCGTCTGGCGCCTGTGACTATTTTTACAAGATCAGTCTGTTTATGTGAGGTTTTAAGCCGGTCTATATATGACGGTCTATGTACTAGTACTTCAGCAGCCATTTTTACCCCTTTTTGCTCATATTGATAAAGTGTAATAGACAAAAACATATATGTCAACCATTATATAGCAGTGCATTAGACAAAACAGCTCAAATCTACTGTTTGTACAAGTCCATTTGTACAAAAAGTAGAAGATTCGGAAGGCACTATACAAGCACTAGTAAAGCTTCATGTTTTTTGTTCGGCACTGGATGGGCGGTTTTTTCAATAATGACGTCGTATTGGAGTGCTTGCTTCCGGTAAAAAACCATGAAGTAAGCCATAATTGGAACAATACCTGTTTTTTTCTGCTTTTAACAAATCTTTTTCTACCAGCAGTTCCAAATCACGGCGAAGTGTTATTGGGCTAAGTCCCTGATATTCTTCCGCTATGTTTATGTGGAGAATCCTGATTTCGCTGGTACTGTAAAACCTGTCTGGCGGAATATAATACGCTAATTGTTTTATGCGCCGCGTTGTTTTTCGGGATAATCCATCAGCCTGCATTTTCTCGGTTATGTCGTGTACATAATTTTTCCAGGTTAATTCTGCTTGTTCTTTTTGAATTATCTCGATTATTTTTTCAAGACCGTCACGAAATCCCTGAAGTGCATATTGGATAAACGGTTTTAAGTCTCCGGTATTCGAGGCATTTTGCAACTGTCTGTAATATTCAGAACGAGTGTCATTGTAATGGTTTGACATTATATGCGAGGCAATGCTTGGGACTCCTGCCCGCATTAAAAGATAAAATTCCAGGAGGCGGGCAGTTCTTCCATTACCGTCCATGAAGGGATGTATCCATGCAATATAAACATGGATGATGATCGCTTCCAGAACAGCTTCATCAAAATTTTGTCCGTGGGTATAATGAAATTCACGCAATAACCAGTCGCAAAGCTTGTTTGTATATTCTTCGACTTTTTCAAAAGATGGCGGTCTGTAAACATTGCCTACAACAACATTTTGCCTGCGAAATTGCCCGGGATTGCCGCCAAATGCCTCGCCGATATTTTCGCCAATCATTTTGTGAAAACGCCGTAATAATTCGGGAGTAATAACAGCAGGTTTTTTCTCTCTTATCAACTCTTTAAGAATGGTATTAAACGCATAAAGAACATTCTCTACTTCCTGTTGCTGATATTTTTTGCTGGGGGCAAGGTTTTTGCCGCTTTGGATTTGGATTAATTCTTCTTCCGTTAAGGTATTGCCTTCGATTGCGGTCGAAGCCAATGCACCTTTATTCAAAGATATTGTCAGTAAATCCTGGTGGTGATCAGGGCGAATCGGGGTATTTAACATTGCATTTACATAGGCATAACATTGCCCAAGCAGATTTGCAGTTATTTCTTCCAATTTCCAGTCAAATTTAAACGAAATGTGTTCCAGCGTATTCTTCATATACTAATCATAATCTATTACAAATAAAATATCAATTTGAAGATCATTTTTTACAGAAAATCGCAATAATTCCTTGTAGGATAACGAATTATGGTGATCATTTTAGAAACAAAATGATGAACAAAATGCTAAACAAAAAGTGAACAATCTTACTTTACCAGTAAGTCGTACACCTCTTGCTCAGTCTTTGTCTGTAACAGCGATTCCCGCAGTTCCCTGTTTTTAAGGCGTGTGCTGAACCATGAAAGTGTTTGCAGATAGTAGGCATGCTGATTGTGGGCAGCGGCAATCATGAAAACAAGGCGGACAGGTTCTTCGTCCAATGGGTGAAAGTCAATTATATTTGTGCGGCTTATGCCGACGGAAACTACAAGGTCGGTTACCGATGAAAGCCGGACATGGGGAATGGCTATTCCACAGCCAATTGCAGTGCTCATAAGTTCTTCGCGTTTAAGGATTTCTGTAGTTAATTCCTGCCTGTTTTTTACCTGAGGAGCAGCAGCAAGATTTTCTGCGAGTGTTAGGAGAGTGTCATTTTTACTTGTATGATTTAAAAAAAGTATGCGGTGTAAAGAAAGAAAAGCATCCGCCTGAAGTTGATTAATCTGCGGATTTAATTTGTTTGCTGTCAATTTTTCATTGACCCATTTGTCAATTTCTGATTTTTTAAAACGCCATGCGGTTCTGATTTTTCCTGCTGGAATTTCACCTTTTTGGGCGCAATCATAAACTGTACGTTCTGATACCCTTAGGTATTTAGCAACCTCTTCAAGGGTAAGTATGTCATCGTCTATCATAAGATACATTATGGCACAGTAATACAATAAATGTCAATGTATTCCAGCTAATTCATGCAAAGAGTCAAACGGATAGAGTTCTCCTATGGTGGTATTTACCTGATTTTGGCCGCTTCCTGCAAAACGGACAGGGGTGTCCGGTATCATGAATTCGCTTAAAACTTGCCGGCATGCGCCGCATGGACCAACCGGCTCTTCAGAGTCGGGGGTACAAACAGCCAAAGCCAGGAAGTGCCGCTGCCCCATCGCAATCGCTGTGGATACGGCATTGCGTTCCGCACAGGTGGTTAACCCAAAAGAACGGTTTTCTACATTTACACCTGTAACGATACTGCCGTCCTTGCAGAGCAGAGCTGCGCCTACCCGAAACTTTGAGTATGGGGCGTATGCCATTTTTGCCATATTTTGAGCTTCCAAAAACAATTTGTCCATTTTGGTACTGTCGTTCATGCTTGCCTCCTTAGCTAAAGTATTATAAAATAACTAAAGGTGTCGAACAATACCATAAGACAAGTTTGATACGAGGGGGATTCGTGGCAAAAAAAAGAAAGAGATATCGTATAATCATTATAGTTCTGGTTTTTACAGCTTATTTTTTCCTGGCCGCTAGACCGGTTCCCCGTGAAGTAGTTCTTGTTCCAAAGTGGATTAATTCGTTATCAAGCAGCCTAATAAGCAGCAGTTCTCTGGAGAGCAGCTCGCCTGAACAGTTGACAATTAGCACTGAACAAACAAATCAGGATAAGCTTCTTCCGTTTTCTTTGGGTACAAATTTTGGCTATTTTGATTTATCGGGGCAATTAATAATTAACATAACCAAAACAAATGATATTTATTTAAGTCCAAATATTTGGACCGAATATGATTCGCTGCCCTCCAGGCTGGAAATAAAAGATTTGTCAAATGAAACTGTAACTACCATTGATAATCCGGGAGGATACCCGGTTTTATTGGACGACAGGTTTTTTGTTTTGGGCAGTGAACAAAATACGTTATCTGAAATTGGAAAAGACGGAAGTCTTTTGTGGAAATATGATTTTGGCGCACCGCTTACCTGTATTGATGTGAAGGCAGGGCTTGTATTGACAGGTTCTGTTGATGGCATGATCGAGGTTTTTAATTCTGCAGGGGAACGTATTTTTCATTTTGTGCCGGATGGTTCCCGTTATGGCGTGATACTTGGGTGTGCTCTTTCCAATGATGGCTCACGAATTGGAATTATCAGCGGTATAGATCAGCAGCGATTTTTATTATTTGAGCGTTCTGGTGTTATGCCTGGAGACTACAGAGTAATTTATCATGAATATTTGGATGACGGATTTAGAAGGGTTGTGCGAATACTGTTTGTTGATGACGACAGGCATATTGTATTTGAACGTGCTGGAGGAATTAGCGGTTACAACATAAGAAACAGAAACTCTTTTTTTATTCCGTTGGATGGTGTTATTCATGCTATCGAAGATTCTGGAAGTCAGGGGTATTTGTTTCTTGTAACAGCGCCCGTTAATCCTGCAAGCAGTCTGGACAGAAATTTTATTGGTATTCGATTTCCTCAAAACAGATGGCTGTCTTTTCCCAGAACCGCATATAGGGATGCAGTTTTTCTTTCTGCTCCATTTAAAAGCACGGATGTTTTCATTGGAAGATATTTTACGCAGCTTTTTATTGGAGGGGGTCAAGTGTTGATGTCCTTTGAATTGGAGGAAAGATGAAAGTATTTTCACGTCGTATAATTAATTTGGCTGTTTCTATATTTTATTTTTTTGGTTTTGTTTTTGGCATATTTAATATCAATGCGATGAGCTGGCCTTCTTTAAATACTGTTCTTGTACGCAACTTTGGCGCAAATGACAACGGTAAACCTGTTCTGGGAATGGTTTTTTATGGAGAAACAGAAGTGATTGCCGCAGAAAGCGGAGAAGTTATTTTTTCCCGGGGCGGTAATAATTCGCAATTATGTTTTGCTGCTTCCCGCCTTCCGTCTCCGCTTGGTGCATGGACAGCCATCGATCACGGAGACGGTTTGATCAGTATTTACAGCCGCTATGCGTATGAACCTGATCATTTAATAGTTAATTATACACATGTAGAAAAGGAACAGCCAATAGCTTCCTCCGGTATTTCTGGATGGTCAAACCAGGAAGGTTTTTATTTTAATATTTTTGATAGACAGGAACGATGCTGGATAAATCCGGCAATGATTATTACACCAATGCAGGAAACCAGTCCTCCGCGTATAATTTCTGTGGAATTGCGAGATAGCCAGGGACTTACAACAGGTTCCCGCAATTTAACACAAGGCAGATATACTGTAGTTGTAAATGCAGCAGGCGGAACGTACAGGACAACCGGAAATATCGCTGTTGGTCAATTTGCACCGCACAGGATTGTCTGCTCTATAAATGGCGTGGAAGTTGGTTCTCTTAATTTTGAAGCAGTCTTTGCAAGAAACGGAATTTTATTGGTTTCGCGTAACGGTCTGGTTCCGGCAAGACAGGTGTATGCCAATTATCCCGCCTTTGAAGTTTCCGAAGTTTTTTTGACACGCGGACAGGTAAATTTGGAAATCATTGTGCAGGATATAACCGGCTCATCCCGCAGCATAATAAACCGTTTTGTTGTAAATTAATCCAGTGAAAACATATTCAATGCCCGCAGCAGATGTTTTGTGTATAACAATCCCATGTATTTGCTGCGGGGGTAAAGTTTTTAAGCCTTTCCTTGACTGCGAAGAATTTAACTTTGTAAGCTGCGTATCATGTACTCTTGTGTTAAGGAATCCCCAGCCTATACAGGATGAGATAACTGTTCGTTACAGCAAAACATTCGGAAATGACTATCTTTCCTATGAACTCAAAAACGAAGATGCTTTTTTAAAATTGCAGCAGCTTGCCCTTAAAGATGCAGGTTTTGATAAATTGGAAAAACGCTATTTTGCAGCTTTGCAGGAAGCGCCTCATGTTTTGGATATTGGCTGTGCAACAGGAGCTCTTCTTGTTAGTCTTCGTGAAAACGGATGGAGCGTAACAGGTGTGGAAATTTCTCCTTGTGCTGCCCATGCCAGAGAGATACGCAATCTTGATGTACGTGATACTTTGCTGCAAGATAACAAGTTTCCCGATAAAAGTTTTGATGTTGTTTTGGCTTCTCATCTTATTGAACATTTAAACGATCCAAAAGCTTTTTTGCTTGAAGTTCACCGTATCCTTAAGGATGACGGCGTTTTTTTTATTACAACGCCCAATATCAGCGGCTTTCAGGCACGTCTTTTTAAAGAACATTGGCGTTCTGCTATTTTTGATCATCTTTATTTGTTTTCTGTCCGCACGATAAAAAACATTTTAAAAAACACAGGTTTTAAGACAGAAAGTATCCATACATGGGGAGGCCTTGCTGCCGGCACTGCTCCAAAGTGGATAAAAAAATCCGCAGATTTTCTGGCAAAGCATTTTGGCTGTGGTGATGTTATGATTGTCAGAGTAAAGAAGTATTAGAAGACAACCGTTATCTGCCCGTTAGCCGAATACGCAAAGCTGGAATTTCGTACCGCATTTCTCCAAACAAAAGAATCCTTGCTGGCAGAAAAAAACTGCCTGCCTCTAGCGGAATAAGCATTAGTTTAAGCACATTCCCATTTTCGATTTCCTGCGATGACAGCTGTGAGCGTGACAGAATTACTCCCTGAGGTACTTCCGGCATGAAAAAAGCAGGAGGCGGCAATTGCGAAGGAACATCTCCAGATCTTTGAGTGTTTACACGAAGCGTAAATGTAATGCGTTCTCCCGCAGGCATTTCCTGAGGGACACCTTCCCAAACAAAACGTACAGTTGTCACAAAATTACGGTTTTCTGCATGTATTTCCAAAACCAATGGATTTGTTTCGGTGATACCCAAAGTGGTTTCTATCAAAAAAGGCTCAAGAGTTATACGGCCGCTTTCGCTTGCTATTAAGCTAAATTCGATTGAAGTTTGAACCTGCCCGTTCTCTGCTGTTTTTGGCATTTTTATAAGCCGGTCTATAACGATAAAATCGGGAATTTGCGGCGCGACAAAAGAAACATTTCCTGGCACAGGATAGTCAACAAGAAAACTAAGAGTAAACGGATTGTTGACAATCAGCCTTTGCGGGTTTACCGTTACAGACACACTGCTTCCTGTATCTTGTGCGTAAATTGTAATTGTTAAAATAAAAAACGTTATTAAAAATCCATACCTGTAAATTCTTCTTCTGGCGCCCATTCTCTGCTTCTCCATTTTTGCTGTTCTTCATGTAATAAATATTCAAAAAGAATCTCTTTTTGATCCTGCCGGCTGTCCGTAGGGTTCTGTGTGTTTGTTTCCATAGAGATGGACAAAAGGCTCAATTCTAAATTTCGTTTTGCTTCCATTTTTCCCGGAATTATTCTTAGAGCATCTCTAAAAGCGGCTGCCGCAGAATGGTAATCTCCTTCTTCAAAAAAGACAATTCCGCAGTTGTAGTTGATTCTGTAGCGAAGTTCACGATGCTCGTTCTCTGAATGTGTCTGTAGTAATTTTCGCGAGTTGGCATAACGCTGTAAAGCAGTCTCTCCTTCGTTTAGTGTATAAAAAATAAGCCCAAGACCGTATTCGGCATAAGGCGAGGCGTTTTCGTAATTCAGTGCATTTAAGTATGGGGCGATTGCTTCTTCGTATCTTCCGCGCGAGAATAAATAATTTGCATGTAAAATAAGCATTTTGTCTTCCGAGCAGGAAGATAAAGTAATCAGCATTAAAAAAAGCAGAGGTATGCTAACATTGCTTAAAACGCCCTTTCTTGTGCGGGTAACCAGTTTGGAAGCGGCATAAGAGACAATCGCAAGTATGATAAACAAAACACGTCTTTGTCTTGGTTCTTTCCTGTTACGTGTTAATTCGGTTTCCTGAGACAATGACAAAAGATGATTGGTAAGCGCCGATGCAGCATCGTCACGGTTTGCGTCAATGTAGATACCGCCTGTCCTTTCTGCGACTGAGCGCATAACGGCAGTATCCCTGCGGCTGATAACCAGCTGTGACTGCGGATTATCGGCCTGCGCCGGTATTTGCCGTCCTTCATCGCTTCCAACTGCTACAGTAGTTACGAAAATGCTTTCCCTGATACAACGGTTAACCGCATTTCGCAGGGAGCCTGCATGAGTCTCCCCGTCGGAAACAAGAACGATAATTCTTTGTGCAGGGGAAGTATTTTGAAAAGCGTCTGTCGCCGCATCCAATAGCGCTTCAAGATTGGTACTCCTGCCTGTTATCGAAGATACATCGATGGATTCCAGAAAAACAAGAGGTGCTTCGCTGTCAAAAATTAACGGTACTGCCAAATATCCTCTGTTTCTTCCAATTGCAACGGCATACCTGGCTCCTGTTACCGATGTGAGACTTTCCCGTGTTATAAAAAGGCCTCGTTCAAGACGGGTTTGTAATTTCCCGCTGATTTGTATGTCTGTAACATCCATGCTGCGTGAGATGTCAACTGCAAAAACTATATCAAGACCGCGCCGGAACTCAGAGCGCGCATACCCCATTCCCCATCTTGGGCCTGCCAACGCAAAATAATAAAAACCAGAAATAAACGAAAAAGAAAAACAGAATAGCGTAATTTATTTTTAAGTTTTAAAGATAGTTTTTTTGTTTTTTTTTGTTTAATTATATCAAAAATAAATATTGGTATAAAAATTAAAAAGCAGAATAATAAAACCGGATAATCAAATGTCATATCATTGCCCCCAATAAATTCTGCCTGATAAATCTGACAGCTGCCAGCAATAAAACAGCCGGAACAAAAAATTGAAAGAAAACTGAATGATACTTGTTTACAGTACGTGATCTTTGTATTGTTATTTCGTTTGAGTCTAATTGTGAAAAAGCTGCGGCAAAAGAGTCAACATTCGAGGCGATTAAAAACGTTCCGTCTCCTGCTGCAGTTAAGCGGCGCAGACTTTCTATATCATAGCGGGAATCATAAATACCTACTCTGCGGATATTGGTAAACGGATCTGTATAGTCGATTGGCACTTCGCCGGCAGAACCTATTGCAATAACCCAAAATGAAACGCCTATATCACGTAAAAAACCTGCTGCGGTTTCAGGATGTATTGCACCTGCGTTGTTTTCACCATCTGTAATTAGAACGGCTACTTTTCGTTTTGCGTTTGATCTTTCCAGATGAAAAGACGTTATGGCAAGCCCCATGCCAAGCGCGGTTCCGTCTCCAAGTTCTCCGATACGCATTTGTTCCAGCCTGATCTTAAGCGCATCTCTGTCTGTGGTTGGCGGGATGAGCAGAGCTGCATCATCACCAACTCCTACAAGCCCGATGCTGTCGGAAGGACGCCCGAGTGCAAATTCTTCAATTAAATCTCTGCCAACACTAAAACGGTTTCTTCCGTCCATATCAAGAGCTGCCATACTTGGGCTTATATCCATAATAAAAAGAATATCTGCTCCGCGATTTAACCAGACAATTTCCGATGTCTTGGTTGACGGTCCGGCTGCGCTGAAAAACAACAGGAAGATCGCAGTTAATTCCATCAACTTTAAAAGTTTAACAAGGCCATTTATTTGAGTTGTTTTAAAGGGAACACCGCCTGGCGCTCCCAATGGGATTAAAAGGACAAACGGATTTTTCATCCGGGAAATAATAAATACAGCCAGCGGGATGATAATAAATGCAGATATTGCCAAAAAAGGATAATCAAACCCAAAATTCATGTTGTTTTTCCTTCTTTTTGTCTGCTGTTTTTGGCATTTTCCAATGTTAAAAGAATGTTTTTAAGATCGTCTAACAATTGAACAATTTTTTGTGAATCAATGTCAGCTCCGGAAAATCTAAGTACGTCACATGTACGGAAAAAATCGGCATAATCCGGTAAATTAACAGGATTTTGTAAATAGGACAGTTTTTCATCGTTAGCTGATAATTCAAATTCAACGGCGGTCATTGCACGGCAATTTATCCCAATCAGATTAGACAGAAAAATCCTGAATTCATCTGAAAGTTTATCAAGAATTATTCGTTTATCAACATCTTTTAAAATTGCCATACGAAGTTGTTTTTCTATTTTTCGTATAGAACTAAAGAGCCAGTAGTATTTCCATCCTTGTCTCAATTTATTTATAAATTTACGTCCTTTTAAAAGAAACAAAATTGTAAAAAGAATGAGGAAAACGACAAATGCCAATAGACTGTAGAGCATCAGAGCCGTTCCGGGTATTGTAAGAGCAGCAGCGGCTCCCAAAAGAATATGTGAAGAGCGATCATTAATTAATGAGCTTACTGTAACAGTTAGTCCTATAAAATACTCGTCTCCTATTTCGATAACAGGCAGTTCAAGAACTCCGGGAGTAAATGCAGAAAACTCAATTAACAATCTGTTTCCTGTAACGCGCCGTTCAAGTGTTATCTTATGAAAATCAATGTTTGGATCTGATGGTAAATAACCGGATAGTGGAGTAAGAACAATATCGTTTAACTCTGTTTGAGAAACATTCTGCTCTGTATCCGGTAAAGCTAATATCAGTGTAGCAGAATCTCCCACATATATTTGCTGCGGAATCATGGTTGGTTCAGAGCCTTGCGCATAAGAATCACCAGCAATAAGAAGAATAAGGAATAAAAAACTGATTTTTTTAATCATATCTTTTTACGCCGCCTATACTGACCAGAATTACGGCTGCTAAAAAATTTCTTTAACACAGCAGGCGCATCAACTTCCGTAGTTATATCCAAAAATGCTGCACCGCATTTACGGCATTGGGATTCCCAATGGAAAAAACGTTCATTGTGCCAGTTTTCCCAATTATGTTTAAACGAATCCAGGCCTGCCGGTGTTTCCATTCTTATGCCTGTTTCTGGATCTTCAAGAGTGATTAATCCGTGATACGGCACTTTGCGCGGGCCGCAAATTCGCAGCGCTATACAATCGTGCTTGCGGCAAAGAGCCGCCATTTCGTGTTCCCAGTTAATGCTGAAAAAATCAGAAATAACTACAACCAGCGCTCTTTTTTTTAACAAGCGTTGTGCAGTAATTAATGCAGCTGCAATATTGCTGCTATAATGTGTTTTGCCTCTGTTTGATTGTTGTATTTCATTTTTTTGGAATTGAAGTCCAGTCATGATTTGTATCATTATATTTTTTCGCCCTTTGGATGGCAAAAAGATTTTCTCGACATCTTTATCAAAGAAAAAAGAACCGGCCCGTTGGCCTGTATGCTCTGCGGAAAATGCAATTAAAGATGCGCAAATAAGAGCTTGTTCATAAGGAGTTAAACCAGGCTTACCGGAATCAGAGCGGGTAACACTTCCACTGTGCATGGATGGCGAAATATCGATTAAAAGTAAAATTGTTAATTCGCGTTCTTCCCGGTACATCTTTACAAATGGATAACCAAAACGAGCACTTGCATTCCAGTCGATTGTTCTGATATCGTCACCGGCCTGGTAATGACGCGCTTCGTCGAACTCCATTCCCTTGCCCCTGAAAATCGATCTAAAGCCGCCGCTAAGCATCTCCTCGGCAAGACCGATAGAAGTAATTGGAAGGTTAATGATATAACGCAGTAATTCGCTTTTTTCCATATTTCAATTACGGTACCGGAACGTGGTTCAAAATTCTCGCGATAACGGTATCTGCATCCAGGCCTTCTGCCTCGGCTTCGTAAGAAAGAACGATTCTATGCCGTAAAACAGGGAAAGCCGCAGTTTTAACATCCTCGGGCGTTACAAAACTGCGTCCTTCGAACATTGCTAAAATACGGCTGCAACGGTACAGGGCAATTGAAGCTCTTGGAGAAGCTCCAAATGTCACGTAACGGTAAATCCCGTCAGAAGAAGGCTGTGCCGCAGCAGAATGTAAGCCTTGTTTATACAATGAGCTTGTCGATCTTGTAGAAGCCGGGCGGGTTGCTGTTACAATCGTAACAATGTATTTGCTTATCTGTTCATCAATGTGGATTTGACTTGCGACATTCCGCAAAAAACCAAGTTTTTCCCTGTTTAAAACATGAGAAAGTGAGCGGTTAGCCGGCTGTGTTATCCATGACGCACTGTTTTTTACGATTTCCAGTTCTTCATCAGGATGAGGGTATGTAACCAGCAATTTCATAAGGAAGCGGTCGAGCTCCGCTTCTGGAAGCGAATAAGTTCCTTCATGCTCGATTGGATTTTCTGTTGCAAGTACAAAAAAAGGATCAGGCAGGGGATAGCTCGCATCTCCAATCGTTACCTGCTTTTCTTCCATTGCTTCAAGCAAAGCCGATTGTACTTTGGCTGGCGCACGGTTAATTTCGTCGGCCAGAATCACATTCGCAAAAAGCGGCCCGCGCCGGACAGAAAAACTTCCTTTTGATTGTTCCCAAATCATTGTTCCTGTTAAATCTGCCGGTAAAAGATCAGGAGTAAATTGAATCCTTTTAAAATCGAGTCCTGTAATTTCTGCAAGGCTTTTTACAGCAAGAGTTTTTGCAAGACCTGGAACGCCTTCCAGCAGAATATTTCCGCCGGCTATAAGAGCTGTAAAAAGCCCGTCAACCATTTCCTTTTGGCCAACAATCCTGACAGCCATTTCTTTTCTACATTCCGCAATGAGTGCGGTACATTTGAATAATTCTTCATTAATAATCATCTTTTTCTATTTCCGTACTTGATTGTATTATTCTGCCGCCCCTGTTTTGTGCGATTATTTCATCCAAATAGCTTTGTCGAAAAAAAACCGCCAGTTCAGCAGCTTGCGCTCTTGTAAAATACATATTTACTGGTGAAATTGTTATTTCATTCTGCGACGCATTCGGTTCTTTAAATTCTGCTTTGCCTTGGTATACTGTAAAATACGGGCGTCTTTCTTTAAAAGCATATCCTAATCCAATATCCATGTTTGCGCTGGCCTGCGTACTAAGCCGGTGAGTCCGCCATATTAAAAAGCCTTCGACAACGCCGTAAATTTGTCTTGTTCTTCTTGCATTTTGGCTTTCGATAGTTCGTGCTGTAAAGTCCAAATTATATTGTGCAAGCGCTTCCAAAAAAAGTTCGCGGCCGTCCCTGCTCCAAAATTGATGATACGTTACAATATCATGCCTGAACGTTAAACAAACAGCATCTTCTCTGGGGAATAAAATAACAGTGACAGGTTCTCTTCTTAAACCGCCAAAAACTCTGTCCAGTTGTAAATCAATTTCCCCAAGATGAATTTGTTGAGAGTTTAAATCGACTGTAAATTCTTCTTTTTCATTTATATTTGTTGATGTACATGCGCAAAGTATCAGTATAATTATTAATAAACTGATAGTCTTCATAATACTCCTAAATTTTTCATTGCTGTTTTTAGTATTTCTTCGCTTGCAGCAGTAAGTTTACCAAGCGGCAAACGTGCAGGACCGGCGGGAAGACCTGCCCAGGTTAATGCTTTTTTGATTGGGATTGGATTTGTCTCCACAAAAGCTGCTTTGATAAACGGGACAAGTTCGTAATGCAGTTCTTGTGCGGCGTTTATCCTGCCTTCAAGCGCCGCACAAGTCAGCGCTTTTACTTTTGCGGGCAGAAGGTTTGCTATAACAGAGATTACTCCGTCGCCGCCCATCGCAGCAAGCGGTAAAATAAAAGTATCATCGCCGGAAAGAACAGAAAATCTGCGTCCATTGTTCCGCAATGGAATAACGATTTCCCTTATAACATCGCCCATCTGATTAATATCACCGGAAGATTCCTTTACGCCGGCGATGTTATCGAATTGAGCAATTTCTTTCATGATTGAAGTTGGGATATTCCTGCCGGTACGGGACGCGATATTATAAACGATGATGGGAATACCAATTTTAGCAGCTGCTTCAAAGTGACGGATTAGGCCGTCATCGTTAGGTTTATTGTAGTAGGGAGTTACCACAAGTGCGGCATCTGCTCCCATTCTTTTTGCACGCTCGGTATACTTGACCATATATTTGGTATCGTTGGAACCGGTGCCAACAATAACCGGGATTTTACCATTGGCTTCTTTTACGGCAATTTCTATCAGTATATCTTCTTCGCTTTCTTCAAGAGTGGGGTTTTCCCCTGTTGTTCCCAGTGGAACAATTCCGTCTATCCCTTCTTTTATTTGAAATTGGATTAGCTTTCGGAAGCCGTCGTAGTCTACGTCCCCCGATTCTGTCATTGGTGTTACAAGCGCAGTATAAACGCCTCGAAATTCGGTAATCATTACAAGTCCTTTAACATATCATCAATTGTAAATACCCCTTGCCGCTTATTAACGGTTAGCCATTGGGCTGCGTGCACAGCGCCTGACGCAAAGCCTTCACGGCTGCGGGCAGTATGGGTTATCTCTATAGTATCGGCAGAAGAGTCAAAAAACAAGCTATGTTGGCCTGGTACACTCCCCACACGCAAACTTGGGAAGTGAAATTCACCGGTTTCGGGTTTTC
>JAITFY010000086.1 GCA_031281025.1 Treponema sp.
CAAAACAGTGGCATTATATACGGGTCTGAAGTCACTGGCGTCGATTCGGATGGAATACCATTAGGAAATACTGGTATTGGGGCTGCTGTTTACAGATCTGGTTCACCACATCCCCGACGCAACACAACAGCATGGGAAACAGACCACATCGACACCACCACTGGCAGAGGCTTAAGCGCAAGCGGAAATCCGCCGTTTGGGCAGTAAAATTTAACACAAGGAGAAACGTTATGAGAATTATTTTTAGCCGAAAAGGATTTGATTCTACTTCAGGAAGAATTCCAAGCCCTCTATTACCCGACAATACCTTATTATCGCTGCCTATACCGGAAACAGATAACAGGCATGTACGAGAATTACATTATTCAGACTTGAAATACAATGGCACAACATACTCGGAAATAATTGATTCATTGGGACAATTACCCGATGCATTTTGCCATTTAGATCCCGACTTAAGGTATGACATACGAAAACGTAAAGAACCAGAATCTTCATGGCGAGCCTTGTTCGGGCAAAAAGGTTCTGTTCAATCGTTACTGTCCAATGCTGGTGTCGGTAAAGGCGATATCTTTTTATTTTTTGGGTTGTTTCTGGAAGCTGATAATAATTTTAATTATACAAAGCCAAGAACAAAAAAGAAACATTGTATTTGGTCGTATTTTCAAGTGGATGAATTATTAGACGATGAAAAGAAATTCAAAAAATATGCAGCAGAACATAAAGATGCCGTTAAACATCCTCACGCAAAAGGGTGGGATAGAAGAAATTGCATTTATGTTGCAAAAGAAAAAAATTCGCTTAATCAAAAAATACCCGGATGGGGTTTGCTAAAAAACAAATCAATCGATCCAAATTACTCGGTCGTTTTAACAGAAGAAGGCAATCCTTGCAGCTACTGGAAGCTTCCGGATTTTTTCGGCGGCGAAAGGTTTTATATCAACCAGGAAATCGCTGCCGATGGAACTTTTAGAAACAGTGGGCGGGGGCAGGAATTTGTTATTGATACAGATAATTGCAAACATCGTGAAAAAATAATTGACTGGGTAAAGACCTTGATATTAAAAAATTCAAATTAGGAAACACATACAATGTCAGTCACAATTTGCAAATATTCATGTATACCTCCTGAACAATACCAAAGTACCCCCTGAACAACACAGCAAATTTGTGATCCTATTATGAAGATAAGAAAATTTTTCTAATCAGGCAAGTTGTTTTAGATGAAAGTGTTTGTAGTATTCATATATTATCATTGTAATTTGGGGATAATAATTCTTAAAATCTCCGTAGTGCCTTGTCTTTTCTCTTGTCATAATATATAAATTAGATATGGATTTACAAGAAAAATTTGAATATTGGTTAGAGATAGCAAAATACGACCTTGAAACAGCAGAATTTATGTTTACAACAGGACGCTGGATTTATGTAGTTTTTATGTGCCAACAATCCATTGAGAAATTGAGCAAAGGTTTGTATCTTCTTTTTATTGATGATAATGTTCCAAAAAAGGCGTTTGCATGGTTACTGACATTGAAACCGTAAATACAACCGTTTTAAAATACATAGATGATGTTAAAAAAGCAATGCCTATAGACAAGGTGTATTTGTACGGTTCCTATGCAAAAGGAACCCAACATGAAAACAGTGATGTAGACATATGTTTTTTTTCACATGCCTTTGAATCTAAAAGCAGTCTGGATGTTTTAACTGAGCTTTTCTATTTAAAAATAAATTATGATAAACATTTATTAATTGAACCTAATGCTTTTCTTGTTTCAGAATTATACAATGACAACCCCTTTGTAAAAGAAATCCTACGAACTGGAAAAGAAATAATAATCGACTAGTGGTTTGTTTAGTTGTTACTGACCACTAGGTAACGCATACAATGTCAGGCATCAAACGCTGATGTCTGACACCGCTTTATTTCATGCACAATTTTCGTTATTTCTGATAATCTGGTTTCTAAATCTGATACAGGGCATATTACTGGCGTATTATCTCCTTCTATTAAACATAACAGTGATGCAATAACCGGTCAAAGCATCACGGGCTTAAGCGCCAGCAGAAATCCGCCGTTTGGGAAATCCATTAACAGTTTCAGGTTGTTGATTCACTTTATATAATTTTGTATTATAACAACTATGAAAAGACGATTAATTACTTCGGCATTGCCATATGTTAACAATGTACCTCATCTTGGCAATCTTATTCAGGTGCTTTCTGCAGATGCCTTTGCGCGTTTTTGCAGGCTTTACGGCTATGAAACCCTTTACATTTGCGGTACAGATGAATACGGTACAGCAACCGAAAACAAAGCGGCGGAAGAGGGTATAACCCCAAAAGAATTGTGCGGCCGTTATCATGTTATTCATGCTGATATTTACCGCTGGTTTAACATTGAGTTTGATAAATTCGGACGCACTTCCACAGGAATCCATACAGAAGTAACTCAGGATATTTTTCTTAAACTGGATAAAGCAGGTTTAATTAACGAAAGAACAATCGAGCAATTTTTTTGCGCAAAATGCGAAAAATTTCTTGCCGACCGCTTTATTCGCGGCACATGCCCTGCCTGCGGCAATGTGGAAGCAAGAGGAGATCAATGCGAGGCATGCGGAAAACTCCATGATCCAACGGATTTAAAAGAACCTCAGTGTTCGGCGTGCGGCAGTACACCCGCGCTGCAGGAAACAAACCATCTTTATATCGATCTTCCCGGAATAAAGAACAAGCTTGAAGAATGGATTAAAACCGCTTCTGTTAAGGGCTTTTGGGCACATAACGCCATTCAGATGACTCAAGCGTGGATACGGGACGGTTTAAAGGAACGTGCTATCACAAGAGACCTAAAATGGGGTATTCCTGTTCCCAAATCCGGCTACGAAAACAAGGTTTTTTACGTTTGGTTTGACGCTCCCATTGGTTATATTTCCATTACAGGAACATTAGGCGAAGAAACTGCAAATAAGGATTGGCGTGAATTTGTAAATTACTGGTGGAAAAGCCCCGAAGAAGTTGAATTATTTCAGTTTATCGGCAAGGATAATATCCCATTCCATACGGTAATTTTCCCGTCAAGCCTTTTGGGAAGCGGTGAATGGACAATGTTACACCACATGTCAAGCTCGGAATACCTTAACTACGAGAACAATAAGTTTTCAAAGTCCAGGGGTATTGGTGTATTTGGATCAGATGCGATGGAAACCGGAATCCCTGCCGATGTTTGGCGTTTTTATGTTTTTTACAACCGTCCGGAAAAATCCGATTCCATGTTTATATGGGATGATTTCCGGGAGAAAGTTAACGGAGAACTAATTGGCAATCTTGGGAATCTTGTAAACCGCACCATGTTATTTGTTACCCGCTATTACGACGGAAAAATCCCCGATAGCGAAAACAGGGAGGACCCCAGCTCTTTAGCTTTTTGGGAAGAGGTAAACAAGTACGAAAAATCAATCGCAGAAAAACTAAACAGGGCGGAATTACGTGATGCATTCAGGGAAATATTTGAATTGTCATCGTTTGGCAACAAGTATTTTCAGGACAATGAACCCTGGCGGCTTCGCAATGATGATCCCGAAAAAGCAAAATCTGTTATTCGCGATCTTGTTTACATAGTCCGTGATCTTTCGGTTTTAATTGAACCTTATTTGCCGCAGTCTGCAGCAAAAATTGCTTCGTTTATGGGGCTTAAACACAGAGAAAAACTGTTTTGGAAAGACATTGGAAAGCCACAAGGTATTGGAGATGTGCAGATAAACAGCGAAGTGCTTTTTGCAAAGCTTGAAGAAGAACAAATAAATATATTAAGGGATCGTTATTCGGGAACTCAAAAAGAAAGAGCAGAAGTTAAATCGTTTTCATCAGTTGTAGATTTACGTGTTGCAAAAATCGAAAAGGTAGAAAGGCATCCAAAAGCCGACAAACTCTATGTTATTAACCTTGAAGTTGGGGAGGGTTTAACCGGTGTCCGCGAAGAGAGGCAAATTGTTTCCGGCCTTGTAGGTTTTTATACAGAAGAAGATTTACTGGGAAAAAAAATAATTGTTGCTTACAATCTTAAACCTGCAAAACTGCGGGGTATTGAATCAAGAGGGATGCTTCTTGCCGCCGGGGACAACAATGGGGTTAATGCCGAAGGCCAGCCGGCTGAGCGCTGCGAAGTTCTGTTTCCAGGGGACTATCCCACAGGAACAAGGTTTCTGCCGGAAGGCGAAGATTCCGCACAAGCGCCTGCAGAAATTGACATTGACACTTTTTTTTCGTTTCCCATTTACACAAGGAATTTCGAGGTTTTCTCAAGTGAGAAAAAGATGCTTTTGAATGGATCCGTTGTACGAACAGAGATTGTTTCAGATGGAAAAGTTAACTAAAAGGTTAAGTATTCAAGAAGCTGATCTTGCTGTTTGCGAAAGTGCGGCTTCCTTTTTGCAATCTGCCATGTGGGGAGAATTTAAATCCCGCTTTGGCTGGACAGCAAAAACTTTTTTAATAGACTGGTCACTTGATGAAGTGCAGGAAAAAACCCCTTTGCTGGTGCTTTGCCGCCGTCTAACACCAGGTTTTTCTTTTGCATACGTGCCATGGGGGCCGGAATTACCTGCGTCATTTCCAGATGAGGCAAAACCAAAAATAATTGCAGCTCTGGCAAAAAACCTGAAAAAATTTCTAACACCCAACACAGTGTTTGTGCGCTTTGAACCACCATGGATAGTTAACGTTGAAAACAATGTTAATTCCTCATTATTCCTTGCTGCTGGTTTAAAACAAACTGCTATTACTGTGCAGGCGCCAGACACTGTTATCGTAGATTTGTCTCCTTCCTGCGGTGAAATACTTTTAGCGATGAAACCAAAATGGCGTTATAATATTTCCCTTGCTGTCAAAAAAGATGTGCAGGTTAATACAGGAACAATACAGGAACTTGATGTATTTTACGAATTGTTAAAAGAAACAGCCATAAGGGATGGGATTGCTATTCATAATTTTAGTTATTACAAAACCCTTTTTGAATTATGTCAGAAGCAAAACAATGACAAACTGCAAATACGTTTATACATTGCAAACCATGATGATGATGTATTGGCAGCGATTATCGTTCTTTTTCGCGGAAAAGAAGCAACATATCTTTATGGGGCATCTTCCAACAAAAAGCGAAACCTAATGGCGCCTTATGCGCTTCAATGGAAAGTTATGCAGGATGCCAAAGAAGCAGGCTGCCTTAACTACGACCTCTTTGGCATCCCGCCAAACGACGATCCTAATCACCCTATGGCCGGCCTTTACCGTTTTAAAACCGGTTTTGGAGGCAAAATCATTCACCGTCCGGGAGCCTGGGATTTCCCATACAAATCATTTTTTTATACATTATTTAAAGTTGCAGAAAAAGTTAGAAAAAGGCTTCTTAATCGAAAGAAAAAAATATATAATAAACCAAAGGAGTAAAAGATGGCTTTTGTTTTAAACACGTATCCAATAACTTACCGCAGCAAGTTTTCTGCCGGGAAATGGTCGGAGGAATATTTTGAAAAACCTCATAAGACGCCGGAAGAGGAAGCTGCAATGAGCGCCGGTGAACTTGCTAAACTGCAGAATTCGCGCAATTGTTATGACGATATGCCTCTTGTCAATTATTCAAGCCAGTACGGTCTTTCCTGTTTTGAAGGGTTAAAAGCCCTTCCGCAAAAAAATGGCGGCCTTGCCATTTTTCGTCCCCGTCAGAATGCAGCGCGGTTTGCCCGCTCAATGGAAGGTTTGTACATGCCTCCGTTTCCAGAAGAAACATTTTTGCAGGCTGTTAAAGAAACCGTTAAACGAAATGCCGCACTTGGCTTTAAGGTAGATTACGACAGCAACTGGGAAAAAGACTCCTACATGACAGCATCCTCGGTTTATATCAGGCCTTTTACAGTTGCAGAAGGCGGTATTGGGGTAAACCTTTCCAGTGAGCCTTATGTATTTGTGATCAATACTCCTGTAAGCGCTTATTTTTCCGGCGGAAACTCAGATGCAGTTGTTACAGATAAAATCCGCGCTACGCCAAACGGCACCGGCTGGATAAAGGCATGTTCCAACTATGTAATATCGGCCATTGCAAAGTCCCAGGCTATTAAAGCCGGTTATATGGAATGTGTATACCTTGATGCAATACATCAAAAGTACATAGAAGAAGGTTCATCGTGTAACATTTTCTTTTATCTAAAATCGGGAGAACTTGTAACACCCGAACTGGGCGACACAATACTTCCCGGCATTACAAGGGAGAGTATCATTGAGCTTGCCCGTGACAAGGGAGTGAATGTATCAGAACGCCAAATCTCGATTGACGAAGCTCTTGAAGAAGCAAAAGAATGTTTTGTCACAGGTACTGCAGCAGGAGCCACCCCTCTTACATCCCTGACCTATCTGGGAAGAAAAGTTGAATTCAACGACGGTAAAGTGGGCGAATTTACCAGTGATATCCGCGACACAATCAAGGGCATTCAATACGGAAAACTCCCCGACACCAAAGGCTGGCTGGTACAGGTATTATAACTTGACCTTTGTCTGGTTTCTTTGCTAGAGTAAAAATATGGGGATATGGCTCAGTTGGTAGAGCGGTTGGTTCGCAATCATCAGGTCAGGGGTTCAAATCCCCTTATCTCCA
>JAITFY010000004.1 GCA_031281025.1 Treponema sp.
GCTTCCTTTTTAAATTCCGGTGTGTATTGACGTCTTTCTTTCATTTTCTTTGCCATTTATCCTCTCCTTCAATTGTAATTTGGGCTTATCTTTGTGTATACAGGAGGGGGTTAAGTCCAGTGGTGAAGTAATAAAAATTGAAGGATTAAGGTGATCTGTATGATACGTCCAAAAGCTATAGATGTAAAGCCGCGTCCTGATTATTGTCTGTTGGTTACGTTCAGTAACAATGAGAAACGATTGTTTGATGTAAAACCTTATTTAAATTTTAAACCGTTTAACGAGTTAAGAAATACAACTTTGTTCAATACTGTTAAACCTGCCGGGTTAAGCATAGAATGGCTGCATGGACAGGATATTTGCCCCGATGAACTTTATTATAACAGCTTACCTGCCCACTAACTATGATCGCAAAAACGCAGAGATACAGAAAAAAATACTTCCGGTGATTGTCACCTCGCCACCCACACAACCACCCCGCTAATCAGCGCCGCTATGCTTGAAGTTGCAAAGTGTGACTTCAAGTTTGTAAATTCTTCTTTTACAATCCGTTTATTATTTCAGGATAGTATGGCATACTAAGAGTGGAAAAATATATGAAAACTGAACCAAATAACAAAACCCTGCTTGCTTTTGTTGATGAGACTGGAGACAGGGGTTATGACTCCCTACGGTCGTCGAGCGTAAGGAATTTGATTATATACGCCGCTTACGCGGCTTGTGCATAGTAAAAAATCCTCTGAATATTTTGCTATGGCTACGGTAATTTTTCCGTCTACTGTGCAACAAAAGGTTAAGGATTGTATTGCAAATATAAAAACTAGAATGGGTATTCCTCTTAAAACACCGCTTCATTGGTATAAGCATTGCCGTATGCACGAAGACAGAAAATATATTGCTGGGGAAATTGCAAAATTAGAGGGGGTAACAGTTATTTATGTTATTTCTGATAAAAAGACTACGCCGAAAGACCATACTATATTTTATAATACTGTAGCAGCATTAACTCTGGAGCGTATCCTCAAACATTCGGAAAAACTAAATAAAAAGGTATGTGTCTGGTTTGGTCATGTCCGGGGATTTAACCATTCTACAACACTGGATTATTTTCTGAAAAGAGATTGGAGTAAAGTAAACTACGATAATCTTTTGGAAAAACCGAAATGGATACCTGCTGATACCAATTCCGGTATTCAACTGGCGGACCAATATGCAGGTTTTCTTGGGGCTGCAATGATACCCGATAGATATGGAAATTTTGAGTCATCATATTTGGAAAAAATACGGCACCAAATTAGAAAGTCGGAAAATGGAAAAATAAACGGGTATGGTATAAAGGCGATTTCTGCGGACAACAACCCACAATCGTTCAAATGGTGGCCAGAAGGGTGGGTATGACGACAATGTAAAACCTGCACCAATGGGCAAATTTTGTATGAAAAAGGCAAAAAAAAAGCCCCGAAGCGCCGCATACAACCTGATGTTGTAAGGCCACCGCATTGGCAGCAAGCATTCCTTCGTGGACTTTATACTTGTAGTATATGACAAAAGTATGGATTTGTCAAGCAAAATCTTAAAAGAAAAAGGCAATAAAACAGACACTTTTGCCGGAGCTGGTGTTTTTTTAATGGGGCTATCTTTTTTTGAAAATACGTTAAATGACTTAATCCCCACCGCCCCACCCACACAACCACCCCGCTTGGCTATAGTATCTGCTACCTCTACGCTTCAATCGTTTTAATATTAGACTTAGGCAACCAATTTGTAGGTGCGGTGATTAGTTTCCCATTGTAAGTTACTTGCTCAGGCAAGAGAGATTTTTTGAAATCTTTGGCTTGTATTGTTTTGAAGAAGTCAGCGTGTTGTTTTATGTGAACAGCTAATTGTCCTTTTGGAATTATTATGCCGATTTTTTTTCCGGGACATAGTTGTCGTAGCTTTGTTGATACAGGGGCAAGGTCGCTGTCACCTGACAAGATTAGAGCTGTATCGAATTTATCCAATACGGCGTCGCCAAGTAAGGTGATAGCTATATTTATGTCGGTTTTCTTTTCTTCGTGGGATTGATACAGAGCGAGGCATTTAGGGCATTTGCGATCTCTTATGGTAAATTTTCCAAGTATATCTTTTACGCCTACGGTACGGAGAGCGTGAATATAAAGCAGGTGCTTTTTGGCTCTGTTCGGGTTCCATGTTGTTATTGCTGAAAAATAATAAACTGTTTGGATTTCTTCTGTTTTTGGATTTATCATGCGTTTTGCAAGTTCAAGAAGATTTAGCCAACGGCATTCTGGGTAGGTGTGCTGCAGGGCACTATGATAGAGGTTAAAACCGTCAATATAGACATTTACCCTTATTTTAGACATACGGCAGCTCCTCTGTCCTGCCGTTGGCAGACGAATGAAAAAAAAATGCCGAACACACTGTTCGGCGGAGCAAGCATCAATAGTGCTTGCGGGTAACTCTTATAATATACGGTATTTTGAAGTAAAAAGTCAAGTAAAAAACTTAATTCCTACCGCCCCACCCACACAACCACCCCGCTAATCAGCGAGACATACGAGTTGGGCTATATCTGCGTAACGGTGTAGGAACAAAGGAAGTAAATCAAGCAGTCAAAAACAATCCTGATAAGTTTCCGAAAGAATATATTATTACTCTTAATAAAAATGAAAAAATCGAACTGGTCAAAATTTTTGACCGGTTCGATTCGTTAAAACATTCAACAGCTCCTATTAAAGCATTTACCGAAAAAGGTTTGTATATGCTTGCCACAATTCTAAAAAGTCCCAAAGCAACAAAAACCACTTTAGCGATAATTGAAACCTTTGCAAAAATTCGTGAGTTAACAAGAACTGTTGGCGAACTATCGAAGAAGTCAACGGATATTGAAAAGAAACCCCTTATGCAAAAGAGCGGTGAAATTATTTCAGATATTTTAGGAGACTCATTAAATGTATCCGAAACAGAGACCACCTTTGAAATAAATCTGGCAGTAATGAATATTAAACATACGGTTAAGAGGCAAAAGGATAAAACAAAAAAATGAGAAATGTTGTTATTCGTCAGCACAAATAGCAAACAGGCAAGCAAATAGCAGCGAACCAGAGGTTCGATAGCAAAGTTAAGAAACAAGGTCTTAACTTTGCTATTTGTTCTCTGGCTGCACATGGTGCCTGGTACCATGCGTGCGGTTGCGTGCCCTTGACGATACATCTTTTTTGATGTATCATCAAATATGAATGAAAAATGGCATATTCTATATTATGTTGATCAAAATGGTGCAAAACCTGTAGAAGGGTATATTAAAAAGCTTTCTACTAGTGAACGAGCAAAAACATTAGCGCTTATTGATCATTTAGGGGAGAAAGGGCCAAATTTACACAGACCGTATGCTGATCTTTTAGAAGATGGAATACATGAGTTAAGGATTAAATTAACTGGAACACAAGTACGAATTTTATATTTTTTTTGTTATCAAAATATAATGGTTCTTACAAATGTATTTGATAAACATATAGATAAAGTACCTAAATCTGAAATTAAATTGGCAAAAAAGAGTCGTGCTGATTTTTTAGAAAGATATTCAGAGCAGGATATCAGGGGGTTATTATGAATTACAAAGAACATCTTAAACAAGAAATGGAAAATCCGGAATTCAAGAAGGCATTTGAAGAAGAGAAGCGTTTGCTTAAATTGAGTTATGCAATAGTAGAAGCTCGTGAAAAAAGCGGCATGACTCAAAAAGAACTTGCTCAAAAAAGTCATGTTACACAACAGCAATTATCAAAAATTGAGAATGGGGTTAATTGTAACATGCTTACATTTATAAGAGTGTCATCTGCACTTGGTCTTGGTCTTAATGTAACTGCTTAACAAGGTCTTAACTTTGCTCTCACTTCTCTGCTCGTTGCTATTTGTTTAATCCACCCCAAACAAAAAAGCCCGCGGGCAACGCAAGCAAATAGCAGCGAACCAGAGGTTCGATAGCAAAGTTAAGAAACAAGGCCTTAACTTTGCTATTTGTTCTCTGCTATTTGCTCTTTCGTTAAATACGGCGTCGAACCTACGTTCGTGCCGTTTTAACGCACCGCTCCCGGAGCCCCCGGCCATGTCCTGGCATTGCCGTAGAAGTCTACCGCGGGCATTGTTGCGCCGGCAGATGCGGGAACATGAGTGCGCAGAGTACCCGTACCCAATGGGACAAAAGCGTCTGCGCCGGAAGTGCTATTATTGGTGAAAGGCAAGGTAGTATTGTTTGCAAAACCAATGCCGTTAAACTGCACGTCGCCGGTGACTGCGGTCCAGCCCGCCGTACCAGCAGCGGTTCCAAACGCCCTGTCCACCACATTGAAGCCGTTGGAAACCGCATTTGCCACTGCAAGACCACTAGTGCTGGTACTCCCAAAGAACAGGTTGCCCGAAATGGTAACAGTGCCGCCTCCGGATCTAATCGCTCCGCCGCTATTGCTTCCGGTAGTGTTGTCATAAAAAGTACAACCCCTTACCATTAAATTCCCTGTGGCATTATAAATAGCGCCGCCTTGGGCAGCAGCAGCAGTGGTCCTGTTGCCGCTGAATATACAGGATTCCAGAGTAAGGGTTCCGTTGTCTTTGCGGATCGCTGCGCCAAGATCTGCAGCCCTGCCGTCCTTAAAGTGAATGCGGCTGATATGCACAAT
>JAITFY010000043.1 GCA_031281025.1 Treponema sp.
CTGACCGTGCCTGTCATTCCTTTCCTTAAGAGGCTTTAGCAGCTATTACTAAACGGTTGTGATATTTGGGAAAATTCGTTATTATCACTGATAAGGGGTATTTTATGCAAGCATTAGAATTCAACTCAGTTATTGGGGATGAAGGAATTATACAAGTTCCAAAACAGTATTTAGTAAATATATCTTCTCCTGTAAAAGTTATTCTCCTCATGAATGAAAAGTTCGAGGGGAACAATGCCAGACATTTTTCTGCGTTAAGATTAAAAACAAAAGAGTTCAAATTTGATAGAGAACTCGCAAATGAGTGAAAAGGTTTTCATTGACACGAATATACTTATATATTTGTATTCAGAGGATGAGGCAGAAAAACAGGATATCTCCAAAAAAGTGTTTGATAAATATGCTTGTGTTATTAGCACTCAAGTTTTAAATGAATTCTGTAATGTATGTATCGGGAAACTAAATCAGTCAGTTGAAGATGTTGAGTCAGCTATTGATGAAATAATTAAACAATGTACTGTTTCATTACTTGAAAAACATAATATTAAACAAGCACTTCAAATTCATAAACGGTATGGGTATAAATATTTTGATAGTTTAATTATTGCCTCTGCAATAAGCTCGGATTGTAAATATTTAATAACAGAAGATTTAGCCGATGGGCAAATTTTAGATGATAAATTGAAAATAATAAATATCTATTCAGAGGATAATGTAAAGAAGTATTTAGTTTCCTAAAATTACAACCTTCAGCGTAATCTAAAAACCCGTCAATCTTTTCCAAATGATGATGATGATGATGCCATGAAGTTAATTTTTATGATTTTGCGCAGAATCTCAAAAAGATGGACAATGCCTATTAGAAAAAATAATGATACTTTAATGTAGACGCTCTAAATAAATCTATGGTAACTACATACCATTCGACACATTTATTGTATTATCTGTACTTGTCAAGTCACCATTACTATTCCATATATTGCCGATAAATCTGCCGTATTGAGCTGTGCCAGTTAATCTAAAAAAAGATGCGCCGAAACCATATAAACCAGCACTATTTCTAATATTTATTAGTTCTTCTGAACCAAAAATTTCACCGTTGTGCATATCAAAAGTTCCATCTTGAATCATCACCCCACCACCATAAGCCCTAGCAGTACTCCCTGTTGAAGTTGTTGTATTTCCTGATATTTTTCTACTTATCATTGTAAAGGTACTAAAGCTGCCCAGAAAAACACCACCTCCCCAAGATTGAATATTTGGACCAGAGGAAGTGGAATTATTGTCGGATATTATTCCATTTTCCATTGTAAAAATTCCATTAAATTTGTTTGTAACCATGACAACCAACCAGAAAGGCCTTGTACAAAAACAGCCCTAATTGTCGCATTTCCGCTCAAAGTAACAGTTGTATTTGCGTTGTTCGCATTGCCAAATATCGCATTTCCACTCGTCACCTCCCATTGTATAAATCTACCAGAATTAGCTGTGGCTGATATACTGATTGGTGTAGCCGCATTAGGTGTTGCCTCAACCGTCCCATTCTTGCGCAGATGGACGGCGAAACAGTTCTTCTGCAGCCCGAAGATTTTCCGCTAAAAATGGAACTGACCGTGCCTGTCATTCCTTTCCTTAAAAAAATTTAGATTTGATTGAAGTTTGGAGAAGGTGGTTATGTATAGAGCTGGTAATTACCTGAAATGATAATTTATACCGGCTTGTTTCATTATACCATTTGCAACATGCCGGATATTGATTTTTCCGTCTACTGTGAAATTTCGGTTGTTAATCGGACTATACCAAATGTCATGATCGCCTTTACCGTGCCGCACAAAAGAACAGCCATTCTCTGAAAGAATTTTGCGGACTTTTTTCTCATACTCTGCCATTATACTATAATCGCTTGTGATTCTATTTTAAATGACAGTTTAACACTCTTGTGTGGCATATTATTCATTTCCAATATTTCGGGTGCAGCTAATTTAAGACGATTGATTAATGTATCAAGAGAATCATCTTCCAGAATTATAGGAATATCATCGTTTTGAGCATACCACTTTTGTACTTCCTCATCAAACACGACAGCTACTATGTATTCATCAAATTGAGGAGTTACAGTAACTTTCGCCCTGCCTACCGGCAATTCTGGCGGTAAATCCAGAAAAATCCGGCGGTCAGCCGGTATTTCTATGGTTTGCGTAATGGTCATGTTAAAAATATAACATGAGAAAAGTAAATTAACAATGAATGCCATAAAAATACCGCCTTTTGCCTACTGGAAAAACCTCGTTTTATGCCCGATAATTAATTAATCCGGCTTGTAAAGGCCCTGGAATACAGGAGTTTCTAATGGATATAAGACAAAACAAATCACCCTATAAATGGGTGTGGATTACAGCAACCGCAATATTTTGCGCATTGTTTACGATTGCGTTGATACCGGCGGCGGCTCAGGGAAATACATCATCTCCGGGAGCTTCTGCACAGGCGCGGAACTACACC
>JAITFY010000159.1 GCA_031281025.1 Treponema sp.
GTGTTTTCACTGGAGCAAATGGCGGACGATTTACGTTCTGTTATCTCCGCCGTTCGGCAGCAAAATATCCCAATCAAAGATATTTGTTTTTCCGGCAACGGCGAGCCAACGCTCTCCCCTGTTTTTGGCAGCGCATTAAAACTTGCAGAAAACATACGCACACAAATGGCTCCTGCCGCACAATTGGTAATCATCACAAACGGCACAGGGCTTTTACAACAGCAGGTTTTTTCCTTGCTGACAAAAACTGCTCAAGCAGCAGAAGCAAACTGTCTTGACATTTGGCTAAAACTGGATGCAGGCACTTCAGACTGGTACCAAAAGATGAACCGCTGTATAACTCCTTTTGAAGAACATATAACAAAAATAAAAGAGTTTACTTCATGTACTTCAGTAACGATACAAACAATGCTCTGTACAATAAACGGTGAACTCCCTCCAGAAAGCGAAGTACAAGCCTGGGAAACTTTAGTTAACCAGTTGGCGGCATCTTCACCGGGTATTCGCAAAGTGCAGCTTTACGGAAAAGCACGTTCAGCCCCAGAGGATCCTTTGGCATCTCAAGCGCCGGCGGAGTATCTTGAAAGCAGAGCAGAATCACTTCGTTGCGCATTTGAGAAAAAAGGCATAACCGTTCCTGTGGAAGTTTATTTATAAATTTTTTACCCATTCGTTGAAAAGTAACTCTTACGTTGTTATATTGTTATATATAATGATACACAAAACCGCCCAAAAGAGGCGGATAAATTATGAGAGGAGTATTTACATGAAAAATTTTCCAAAAATCTTGCCGGCTGCAATAATTGCGTTTATTGCTGTTTTGGCATTCAGTTTCATTGGGTGTGACGAGCTCGGGCCAAGCAATGACCCAACTCTGACCGGCACGGTCACTATCAGCGGTTTTATCAGAGTTGGCGATTCAGTTACCGCTAACATCGATCTTGATGTAGAGGGAGTTTTTGTCTGTATCTGGCAATCGCGAGCCAATCCAGGAGCTCCATTTGCTCCTATACAAAGCGCCGTCCAAGCCGGGATAACATACGCCCCTGTTGATGTACCCGCAGGTCATGATATCAGGGTAATGGTAAGCATGGAAGGCTATTCCGGCGCAGTTTACAGCAATATCGTAAAAGTCAGAGAACATGACGCTGTCGAGCCGGTGATTGACAATGTGACAGTCAGCGGCGATGAAACAATAAACCCCGGACAAACTAAGAATTATACAGCAACTGTTACCGGAACTGACCTGGGTGCTGATGACAAAAACGTTACCTGGAGTGTTACCGGCGGAATCACCGGTACAAATATCGATGCCAACGGCAACTTGACAGTAGCTTCTGGTCAGACACCAAGCTCAATCTTAACGGTAAGAGCCACATCTACCATTGATAGCACCAAATATGGTCTGCTTTCTGTAACAGTAGTCAGCACAACACCACCGGGAGATAATGGAAAAACCATCACGATTACCGGATTGGGCGATTTCAATAACGGCGAAATATGGGTGTTCCTTGTCGATGATGATGACCTGACCGAACTAATGGAATCTGGCGAAGAGCCGGAAATTGTGGGTGAGGGGCTGATAAAAGACGGAACGGCAACTATTTCTCTTTGGAAATACGATGCTGTAACAGATGATATGGAACCATGGACAGGCGGCGGCAACTGGTATGTTGGCATATGGATTGAGTCAGATGTCGGTATGGTGGTTCGCATAAGCACCGACATGGTTAATTTTGATGGAGCTGCCGCTTCCAGACCCTTTAACCAATTCAGGAGTATGATGTTCGAGTACACCTTTGGTAGGCTTGTCAAAGAACTTTTCGGCGTTGAAGATTTCAACTGGGCTTCGGTATCAACACTGGATCAATTGGTAATAGCATTAGGCGAAGGTTATTATCTTGGTTATGATGACTGGAGTACTTTAATGGGAGTTGAGTATTTCACCGACTACGCACTGACCATACCTTTTACGGGCACTTCCCTTGTTGACGCCGCAACATCATTCTTCACCGATATTCCATTCGGATTTAGTGATAATGTTTCTGGCGGTCCGGATATGGGCGGAGAACTCATTGGCACACTTGGGGTTAATATAACACTTACCGATATTAGCAGCTATCCTTCAGTTGTCAGTATCAATATAAGCGGGTGGGGGGACAAGATTGAAGACGATGAATATATCCACAGCAGCTGGGGAGGATCGACACGATTAAACACGATTGGAGCAGCTAATAATGCGTCCTTTTCGGTGGGTATCCCCATTTACTCGTATCATGATAATGTATTTATCGCAGATAACGTCAACTTTTCGTTGTCGATTCGACCGTCCGGTATTAGGGATAGTTTTAATAAACCAATTGAAACTTCCATCAATATCACTGGTCCCAACCAGCAAAGTATTAACCTTGGTCCAGCAAGCGTACAGGGTGTCAGATTAAGCGGAACAATTAACTTTAATTACACAGGAAGCGAGTCTGTTAATTATGTGTACATTACGGCGCGTTCAGTAAATAACAATTGGTATGGTAGTTCAAATGTTGACTGGCCAAACCGAAACACATGGACAATGCTGGTTCCCGTAACTACTAATGCAAGGAAGGTTACTTTAAGTGTACAAGGTGCATATACTGATGACGATGGTTGGCACCCTCTTTTTTACCAAACTGCATCAAACAATGTGCAAGTTAGTAATCAACCAATAGCAGGCATTAACATAAATCTGGGGAATGTTGCCAAGGATAACCCCTATTGACACATACCGTACATTTTTGCGAGAATGTATTAGTAAAACAATTTTGGAGGTTTCTGATGAACAACCGTATTCGTAGAGTAATTTTAATTCTCTCTATTATTGGGCTCATTATACTTATTTACCGGTTGTCCGCAGGAAAGCGCCAGAATTGATTGCTAAATAGCAAAAGCGCGCCCGGTACAATCGGTTACGGTTGTACCGGGCTTTTTTTTTGCAAAAACTTTTTGGAGGCATCTATGAAAAAGCAAGGATTATTCTGTTTATTGGCGGCGATAGCGATCCAGCTTACTCTGGGGATTGCTTACATTTGGAGCGTGTTCCAAACCGGTATAGCAACGAGCATTTTTAACAGAGACAATGCAGCGGCAGGGCTTACTTTTTCGCTTTTACTGGCCACATTGGCTATCGGAAGCGTAATTGGAGGAAAGCTGGCAGCAAGGTATTCTACCCGCCTTGTCGTTTTTATTGGCGGAATCATACTTAGCGTTGGTTTCTTTCTCGCTTCTTTTGTAACAGCAAACCAACCCTGGCTCCTATGGGTAACATACGGCGTAATGGGAGGGTGCGGAATGGGTTTTACGTATTCTACAACTATTGCATGCGCTCAAAAATGGTATCCCCACAAAAAGGGGCTAGTCACGGGTATTATCGTTGCCTCTCTTGGTTTTGGCGGCGTTTTTTTTACGCCCATAGTTGAAGTTTTAATAGTAGTATTTGGCGGAACCGGCACGGGAGAGCCAAAAACATTTATGGTTTTAAGCGCTATTTTCCTGACAGTTTGTACTGTTGGAAGCCTCTTTTTAAAAAATCCTCCCGATGGTTATGTGACAGCTTCCTTAACCACCCCAGCAGCGCAAGCAGACAGCATCTCGCCTTCACAAATGCTTAAAACTTCGCAATTTTATCTGGTAACTGCCGCTTACATGCTTGCCTGCATGGGAGGCCTTATGATGATAGCTTTTGCAAAACCAATCGCCGTTGCAAAAGGTTTTGAAGCAACCGCTGCAATCGGCGTTTTGGCAATTTCCATGTTTAATTCGATTGGCCGCCTTGTCTGGGGTTTTGTATCAGACAAACTGGGGCGATTAAACACAATCGTGCTTTTGCTTTCCTGCTCTGCCGTTCTTTCTCTTTTGGTTAATCTAACCGAAGGTTACTGGATTTTTATTTTGATTACGCTGATCGGCTTTTTTTATGGCGGGCTTATAAGCACCTTCCCATCCCTAACCGCCGATCTTTTTGGCGCTAAACACATGGCGGCTAACTACGGATTCGTACTTTTGGGTTTTGGCAGCGGAGCAATTATCTCATCGCAAATAGCCGGTTACTACAAAAACCTTGCCGCAGAAAACATCGATCTTATGTATCCGGCTTTTGTGATTGCCTCATGCTGCGCGGTTGCAGGGATTGTATTGATATTGATGGTACGAAGGAAACCTCTCTAAATCGTCCTCACAGACGGCGACGGGAAAGCCCGCCGCCTGTTACCACGGTTTTAAACTGCTTTTCTACGATACCTTACGATGGTTAGGAAAACATATTGTTTGGATTCTTCTAGTCCTTTTTGTGCATCCAAAAGTTAATGGACACTATATGATGACACATGGCATTGCCATTTATAAGAACTCTGTAGTATACTTTGATGAAAATACAGTAAACGTATTTCATGCAATGAAATGTCGAAAAGCCTGGCGTGATCTCGCCAAATTGGAGAAAAAATTATGGCAAGAATGACCGATGACGAAGCGGATGCACTAGATGAATTATGGACGCATACAACGCCAGAAATAGATACCAGTAAACCCGGATTTTTAACTCGTAAAGGTTTTACGATGGTTTCTCTCGATCCAGTAACGGCAACATATCTACAAGCCAAAGCCTCTGTAAGCCGTAACAGTCCATCGGAAATTATTAGCGAATTGGTTAGAAAAGAACTCGCTGCATCTATTTCAGCGTAGGAAAACCTCTTTAAATTGTCCTCCCAAGCGGCGGGAAAGCCCCCGCCTGTTACCACGGTTTCAAACTGCTTTTCTACAGCCAATGTGATAGATGGTTGCCAAAAAGGAGAAGTTTTATGACTACAAAATTATCAATGATATGTTCAGTACAAAGTAACGGCGCTTACTTTGCAATTTGCCCAGAACTCAAAGGCTGTTTTACGCAGGGCGATACTTATGAAGAAGCATGTAATAACCTTAAAGAGCTAGTTGATATAACCATAAGAGAAGATATGACAAAAGAAGATATAAACGAAATTTTATTATCAAAAAACAAAATATTTTCCGAATTTGAAATAGCGGTTTAAAATTGGTACGGCATAAAGGCTCTTTAAATAGTTCTCTCAGGCGGCAGCGGGAAAGCCCCCGCCTGTTACCACGGTTTCAACCTGCTTTTCTACAGCCAATGTAATAGATGGTTGCCAAACAAGTGGTGCGGTGACTGACCCCATGCCTGGCACCCACATACGTTTGTTGCCCTTCGATTTCCCGCCGAACCTTTGGTTCGAGAACTCAGGGACGAACCAGCCGGAAACCGATAAAGTAGCTCCTGCTCGACGGGTAGTTGACGTCCCGATAGGCCGAACGGAGGTACTGACCATCATCGTCCCAACCCCCACCGCGTAACACACGACCATCGCTAGAAACTGCTCCCGTGGGATTTGTTTGTGCTCCGGTTGCATAACTTCCATACAAATCCCAGCACCATTCCCATACATTTCCATGCATGTCATATAATCCCCAGGCATTAGGAGCAAAACTTCCAACTGGAGTTGTCTCTTGCCTGTACTCACCTTCTGATCTGGTAATTCTATTTACAACACCGAACTCATTTACTACTTCTTCCTGCCATTCACGTATACCGTCGAAGTTTGCCTGACTTGAAGTTATGTTATTTCCTGTATTATAAGCAGTTATTGTTCCTGCTCTGCAAGCATACTCCCATTCTGCTTCTGTAGGCAACCTGTAACCTGTGGCATCGCGGTTCCATGTTACTATACCTCTTTCTCTGTCTATTAAATAAGCAAGAGTTAGTCCTTCTCTGTGGCTGCGTCTGTTACAATATTCTAAAGCATCCCACCACCTTACCATTTCTACCGGTAGATTATCACCTCTAAAATAACTGGGATTTGTCCCCATTATTTCTTGATATTCTTTTTGTGTTACGGGATATCTGCTCATGTAAAACGAACTTACTGTAACTTGTCTTTGTGTTTCGTTGCTTTCACGTCCTGGTTCATTGGCAGGGCTGCCCATTGTAAAAGTTCCGCCGTTAATGCGTATCATGGTATTTTCCTGTGAAGCAAGACCGGATATTATAAAACATATCATAATAATTAAAATTGCAATTTTCTTCATTTTAATTTCCTTTTTATAGTAAATTTTGACTCAATTTAACCATTTGTAAATTTTTTTAAGGAAACAATTGCAAAAACTGAAGTTTTGCAATTGCCTCAATTAATATCACATTTTATATTACTTTTCAAGAGGGCGTGCTATGCCTGGCACCTTACCTGACACAGTATCCGGCACCCATATAATGTCGCAAACAAAAACAATTTATCAGCTAAAACACAAACCACGTTAAAGTGGAAGGGAATATGCTGCTTGAGGGGTGTCAGAGACAACTGCGCCGCACCCCGTGCGGTGCAGTTGTCTCTGACGGGTCCCCAAGTAACCCTAATTCCCATTCACCATTCTTTTGGTTTATTATTCGGAGGAGTAATATTAAAATTGTCCCCGGAAGGTTCTATCATATAAAAACCATTTTCCCAAACGTATTGTTTTACCTCGGACGGAACGACAATCCCTGCGACAGCTCCTAAAAAAGTACGTTTGTCGCCATGTATATCAGCATAGGCTCGCATTTTTTCCAAGCGGTTAATATGTTCATTTATATATTTGATGGAAAGATTTGTTTTTATTTCGACCAACATAGCAACATCGCTATTTTGTAAAAAAGCGTCAATTTCAAAATATATTTTATTTTTGTGATCCCGAATTTTATAATTTGGAGCGGCTGTTTGAAATTCTAAGCCCAAATCATTTAGTTTATCCAAAAGACCGGGAGTAATCATGCTTTCAATAACATCGCTAAAGCGGTTGTCTAAATTTCCAAAACGTTTGTTGTATTCGTGTCGTTCTTTTTCGCTTGCAGCTATTGATTCCTTTAACAGCCGGTCAGTTTCTTCTTGCCGTTTGGCAGTTTCTCTTTGGCTTTCCCTTAATTCATTCATCTGCAAGGCATTTTCCTGTAAAATTGCCCACACTGAATCAAAATTCGCATTACCATCAGGCAAACGTGGGGAATTGGCTGTTTGTACATTTTCCATAGCTTACTCCTGCTTACAGTATACTGCTTTTTAGAGATTTTTCAATGCTGTTGTGAAGGTAGAGGTTTCCAAACAAGCCTGCGTTGCGGGAAAGTCATGTCTGCGGCTATGGTTTGACAGCTAGAACCCCACAAGAACCCTCCATGCCTGGCACCTTATCTGGCACCCACATAATGTTGCGAATAAAAATGTCATTTATGAAAGTCTTTTAATAATTTTCTTTGCAAGAAGTTCTTTTATTTCTCGATGACGGGGGACAGATTCGGCTATTCCTGTTTCAATATTTTTATACCAATCATGATTGCTTCCATGCCTAACAAATTTAGCGCCGTTTTTTTCAATGATTTTAATTAAATCAATTCGCTTCATACTGCTACTGCTAATAATCCAGTATGTTCAGGAACAGCAGGCTGAATATCATCAAACTGCATTATATCACTGTAAAGCGATGCAAGCATATTTTCCAACTCTTCGATACTATCTCCTTGAGTCCAAAAATCAGGATATTGGTTTAGATAACCGATATATCCGCCTTCTTTTGCTTCCCAATAGGTATATGACAAGTTCATTTGATTCCTCTTATTTACTATTATAACATAATCTCCAAAAAAAAACCTGATCGCAGGCTATCGCCCTTGATCAGGTCTTTTCAGTAAAAAGTGTTTTTTACTTGGCCGGAGCTTTTTTTGCTACTGCTTTTTTTGCAGGGGCTTTTTTTGCTACTGCTTTCTTCGCAGGGGCTTTTTTTGCTACTGCTTTCTTCGCGGGAGCTTTTTTTGCTACTGCTTTCTTTGCAGGGGCTTTTTTTGCTACTGCTTTCTTTGCGGGAGCTTTTTTTGCTACTGCTTTCTTTGCAGGGGCTTTTTTTGCTACTGCTTTTTTTGCCACTGCTTTTTTCGCGGGAGCCTTTTTTGCTACTGCTTTCTTAACAGGAGCTTTTTTCGCTACTGCCTTCTTCGCAGGAGCTTTTTTCGCTACTGCCTTCTTTACTCCGGGTTTCTTTGCGGCTGGTTTCTTTGCCGCGGGTTTTGCAGATGTTACTGCCATTTTCCTTTCCCCCTTTACAGGTGTTTTACTGCCCTTCACCTTGGCAGTGGCGGGATTACTGGCATTCGCTGTATCCCCTCCCTTTATACTCAATCCGGATTTTAATACTGCTTGCGCACCAGCAAGACGCGCTAACGGTACCCGGAAGGGTGAACATGAAACATAACTAACGCCTGCTCTATAACAGAATTCTATAGAGGCAGGATCGCCGCCGTGTTCTCCGCAGATCCCAATTTTGAGATCCGGCTTTACCATTCGTCCTTCATCAATCGAATGTTCAATTAATGCACC
Organism: Treponema sp.; assembly: GCA_031281025.1. GTDB lineage: Bacteria > Spirochaetota > Spirochaetia > Treponematales > Breznakiellaceae > WQXQ01. The sequence continues at coordinate 8,424 of JAITFY010000159.1, forward strand.
TACACCATTTTGGTCAATCGTCTGGAACGGTTCATCATCAAGAATACCGTCCTCCAGATAAACTGGTAAAAATGATGCGACATCGTCCCGGCTAAAGCCGTAGGTCATCTGTGTAAGATCGTTTGTTCCAAAACTAAAGAAGTCTGCATAATTTGCAATACGGGCGGAACGAATTGCGGCCCGCGGCGTTTCAATCATTGTACCAATTACGATAGGTACGGTTACTCCTGAAGCTTTAAATACTCTTTCAAGGACTTTTTCTGCATTGGAACGAAGCAGTTCAAGTTCTCTTGCAGTGACAATAAGCGGAATCATAATTTCCGGGCGTACCGGGATTTTTTGTTTTGCGCAATCTACAGCGGCAAGAGCAATTGCCTCAACCTGCATGTCGTAAATTTCGGGATATGTAACCGCTAAACGGCAGCCGCGATGGCCAAGCATCGGGTTACTTTCCACGAGTGTTCCGATTTTTATTTTTAATTTTGCAGCATCAATATTTAAATGACCTGCAAGCGCTTTAATATCTTCGTCCGTATGGGGAACAAATTCATGAAGCGGCGGATCAAGAAGCCTTATGGTAACAGGACGTCCTTCCATTGCTTTAAAAATACCAAAGAAATCTTTTTGCTGCAATGGCATAATCTTTTTTAACTCTGCTTTTCTGTCGGCTTCTGTTTCTGCAACAATCATGGAACGGAAGTGAACAAGTTTTTCATGTTCAAAGAACATATGCTCTGTACGGCAAAGACCGATACCTTCTGCTCCAAAATCAAACGCACGTTTTGCATCTTCCGGCTGGTCTGCATTGGTTCTGATATTAAAACCTTTGAGCTTGCCGCGGCTTGATTTACTGCGTACTTCATCGCACCATTTAAGGAAAACTTCCATATCTTTGGAAATTTCAGGGGCTACAAGCGGCATTTTCCCTTCGAATACCTCTCCAGAAGAACCGCAAATGGTGATCCAGTCGCCTTCACTATAAACTTTGCCGCCAATATCAACTTTGCCGCCGCCAAGCAATAAAACGCCTTTTGCACCAACAATACAGGGAGTACCCATGCCGCGTGCAACAACAGCTGCGTGGCTTGTCATACCGCCTGTGGTTGTAAGAATACCCTGAGCAACAACCATTCCTCCGATATCTTCCGGGCTGGTTTCCTTGCGGACCATCATTACCTTTTCGCCTTTTGCATGCCAGGCTTCGGCATCTTTTGCTGTATAAACAATTCTACCGCAGGCTGCGCCGGGAGAAGCATTTAATCCCTTGGTAATAATTTTTGCTGCTTTTTGAGCTTTTACGTCAATCATCGGGTGTAAAAGCTGATCAAGATGACCTGGTGTAACACGCAGGATAGCTGTGTTTTTGTCGATTAAACCTTCTTTTACCATGTCAACCGCGCATTTTACAGCTGCCGCTCCTGCACGTTTGCCATTACGTGTTTGCAGAATGTATAAAACGCCCTGCTGAACAGTAAATTCCATATCCTGCATATCTTTAAAATGTTTTTCAAGTTTGTTTTTAATACCAACAAGTTGTTTGTAAATAACAGGATTCTTTTTTTCCAGAGTTGAAATTCTTTCTGGTGTTCTGATACCGGCAACAACGTCTTCGCCTTGAGCATTCATCAGATATTCACCGTAGAATTCGTTAACGCCAGTTGAAGGATCGCGGCTGAAACATACGCCCGTTCCGGAATCTTCGCCAAAGTTGCCATAAACCATTGCCTGAATATTTACAGCGGTTCCTTTTAACCCTTTGATATTCTCCAGCTGACGGTATTTAATGGCTCTTTCGTTCATCCAGGAACCAAAAACTGCATTAATTGAACCCCAAAGCTGTTCAAGCGGATCTTGAGGGAAATCTTTACCGGCGTGTTTTTTAACGATTTGTTTGTACTGACCAACAAGCTTTTCAAGATCGGAAGCGTCAAGATCGGTATCAAGCTCTGTGTTTTTGCCTTTTTTCATCGTTGCCAGCGCCTCTTCAAAGTTGTGATGCTCTACACCCATTACAACACCGGCGTACATTTGAATAAAACGCCTGTAAGCATCCCATGCAAAACGGGGATTCCCTGTTTTATCGGTAAGCCCTTTAACCGCCTTGTCGCCCATACCAAGATTAAGGATTGTATCCATCATGCCTGGCATGGAAGCTGCGGCACCTGAACGAACAGAAACCAAAAGCGGATCGTTATGATCGCCAAGTTTCTTTTTCATAACTGATTCCAGTTTACGAAGCCCTGCCTCAACTTCTTCTTTTATACCCGCAGGATACTTCTTTTTATTTTCATAATAAGCGGCGCATACATCAGTAGAAATCGTAAATCCTGGCGGACCTGGAATTCCAAGATTAACCATCTCGGCAAGATTTGCGCCTTTACCTCCCAATACAAATTTCATTTTTGCATTTCCATCGGCTTTCCCATTGCCAAAGAAATAAACATTTTTTTGTTTTGCCATCAATAGCCTCCATAAAAATCGTACGTCCAAAAATTTAAAAATAATCAGACAAGGAAAATATAACAACTATTTTTTTTTTAATCAAGCTGTTATTATATTATTATGAACTATATTGAACTTCCTGTCTACAAAAATCAACAAAATATTTTATCGGTATTAAAAAACAATCAAGCGCTTGTTGTGGAAAGTCCGACAGGTTCCGGCAAGACAACACAGCTTCCTGTAATACTTTATGAAGCAGGATATGCGCAGAATGGAATCATCGGAGTGACTCAGCCAAGACGAATCGCAGCAGTGTCCGTGACAGAATTTATTGCCCGTCAAACAGGAAACACAATTCCCGGACTCATAGGTTATAAGATGCGTTTTGCAGATCTTACCAATCATGAAACCAAAATTAAAATAATGACAGACGGAATTCTGCTTCAGGAGATGAAACTTGATCCTTTTTTATCAAAATACAGCGTTTTAATCGTTGATGAAGCGCATGAAAGAAGCTTAAACATCGATTTTATACTTGGTTTGCTTAAACGAGTGATGGAAAGCCGTCCTGATTTTAAAGTTATCATTTCTTCTGCGACAATTAATGCGGAAGTTTTTTCGCAATACTTAAACGAATGTCCAATTGTAAAAATAGAAGCGTTAACATTTCCAGTTACATTGATTTATGACCCTGTTATTGCAACACAAGACATAGAAGAGACGCTTTTAATCAAAATTGAGGCAATTATCACCCGTTTTATCAGCGAAAAGCGTGAAGGAGACGTTTTAATATTTCTTTCGGGCGAAAAAATGATAAAAGATAACATGAATCGTCTAACATTCAGTTCTATCGGAAAATATTTACATCTTTTACCATTATATGGCAGGCTTGGAAAGGAAGAACAGGAAAAAGTATTTGAAGAAACACCAAAAGGTAAAACAAAAGTTGTTATATCAACAAATATTGCCGAAACATCCATTACGATTGATGGAATCACATGTGTAATTGACTGCGGGCTTGCAAAGCTCAACTGGTATAATCCGCGTACATTTACATCAAGTTTGATTGAATCGCCAATCTCAAAAGCTTCTGCAAATCAACGTAAAGGACGTGCAGGACGAACACGCGAAGGAACTTGTTACAGACTATACACACGTAAAGATTTTGAGAGCCGGTCTTTATACACTACAGAAGAAATTTTCCGCACCGATTTATCCGAAGTTATTTTGCGAATGGCAGCGCTTGGAATAACAAACTTTGAAGATTTTCCTTTTATTACAGCGCCGGACAAGACGGGGATTATCGGCGGAATTGAAACATTAAATCTTCTTGAAGCATTGGAACCAGACCAAAGCTTATCCAATACCGGTAAATTGATGACAGAATTTCCTTTAGCGCCCCGTCATTCACGAATTATTGTGGAAGCAATACTTCGTTATCCAGATATTATTCGGGAAACAATCATTGCAGCGGCATTTTTATCGACACAAAGCCCGTATATCCTGCCTCCGGGTGAAGAAACCGATGCACGCCAGGCACATCATCGTTTCCGTGATGATTACGGCGATTTTATTTCGTATTTAAAATTATTCAAATCGTACACAGATTCTTCAAACAAATTGAGATTTTGCGAAAAAAATTATCTTGATGAACGTGTTATGGCGGAAATCGTGAATGTTGTGCAGCAGCTTGAAGAAATTCTCGCATCAATGAAGATTCCGGTTCACAGAAATGCACAAATGCTTTCCGGCAGCGGTGCTGAAAGAGGTAACTTAGACGATTATCTTTGCTGCATCGGGCGGGGAATGATTCAGTTTGTTTGTATTCGGGAAGGAAAAGGAAGAAATACCTATTACCGCAGCTTAACAGAGAATAAAATAATAATTCATCCGGGATCTGTAATGTTCCGGGCAGATCCTTTGTTTATTGTTGCCGGAGAAATAGTCCGAACTTCGCGAATGTATGCAATGTCGGTTTCTCCCCTTTCCAAAAATATCCTGGAAAGACTTGGACAGGAATTTTTTTCCGGCCAAAAGCCGTCAAACCAAAATTACGAAGATATATCCCGCAATTCCTCTCGTGCAGGCGCACAGACACAAAAAAAAGAAGGTAAACAGAAGGTGCGGGACTTTACCAATAATATCAAGATCGCAGAAGAAATTTTTGAGATTATTTCTGTTAAGGGCAAAAAAACTGTATTACTTCCATGGGAAAAACTTGCCAGCATCGGCGAAAATGCAGCCGTTACAATTTACAAGGGACTAAAAGGAAAAGTTATTATTAATAATCAATATAGCTTGCTGGAAGGAGAAAAACTAGAATTAATCCTGTCGCTGACACCAACTCTGGATGTTGAAAATATTTTTTCCCGTAAATGGCCCAAAAAAGAAATTTTCAATTCACTTGAAGATTTTACAGCGCTTTTAAAAAATATCGATAGTCTTGCCAGACCTGTTATATGGAAAAAAAACTCAAAAAACCTGGGGTTTCTGGGGCTTTTCACAGACGGCGAAGGAAACTACTGGTTTAGAGCCTCCCGCGGTTTTCACACAAGCGTTAACGAAAGTCTTTCCAGCCTTGAAACATTGATCGACGAGCTTGGCGAAGATGTGGATTTGGAACAGAAACATATTGTGAATCAGTGTTATCGCAGATTATCAAGTTATTTAGAATAAATAGTTATACAAATATCAGATCAATGATACAATAATGAAACAGGAGACGGGCATGATAGCAAAAAAAACAAGGATTCCAGGAATAATAATTGCCGCTGCGATGGTACTGGTCTTTTTGTTTTTTCAGAGCTGTAAAGATCCGCTGTCAGGTATTCCCGATCCCGATATAATGACTTATGTGGGAAACTATCTTGATGGTTACCCGCAGAATAATGCGAACAACCCCATACCGCTTAAAGTAAAATTGACGTCTTACGCCGAATGGGGGATGCTGATGGCAACGATCAGTTTTAAAGGCCGGTTTATAGATCTTGATATTTCCGAAACTACAGGAATGACTCATTTTAACCCAGGTACATCCAGAACAGGAAAAGGATATATCGTTAAACTCAATTTACCTATCATAACGGAAACCATTGTTAACGGGACAAGAATCGATCCTGTATTCAGGGGTTTTAACAATCTTAGAGAAATAACGATTCCCGATACAGTTACCAGTATCGGCGATTTTGCATTTGCAAATTGTACTTCGCTTTTTAAAATAAACATTCCCGAATCTGTTACTCATATAGGCGATTTTGCTTTTTTAAATTGTATTGCACTTGAAACAATAAAATTACCCAAAAATACAACCGTCATAAACGAAGGAACATTCAGAAATTCCGGGCTTATAAACATTGAAATTCCCGGCAACGTAACAACAATAGGAAGATATGCTTTTGCAGATTGCATCAACCTTGTCAGTATAACCAAAGAGGACAATATAACCCTGATTGATGCTGGGGCATTCAGCGGCTGCATAAACCTAACCGATTTTACGATTCCGTCAAAAGTTACCGAAATACATGCCGAAACTTTCAGGAATACAGGCATTGTCAATATAACTATTCCAGATACTGTTACTTCCATTGGCAGCAATGCGTTTCAAAACTGCAGGAATTTAACCGGTATCGATATTCCTGCTTCTGTAGAATCCATAGGAAGACATGCATTTAATGGCTGTAGAGCACTTGAAGATATAATACTTCCCAAATTAACAACAATAGAAGAATCTACTTTTGCCAATTCTGGGATTAGAAATATCAAAATTCCCAAAACAGTAAAAACCATTGGTCAAAGCGCTTTTGAAGGATGTGTTAATCTTAACGAAATAATCATTCCAGATGGAGTAACAAATATTGAACGTGCAGCTTTTAGGAATTCAGGGCTCATTTCTATAATCATTCCAGATACAGTTATCAGTATCGAAAATCATGCTTTCAGAAATTGCAGGCAGCTGAAATCAATAGACATACCCGATAGCGTTACAAATATAGGAGAATATGCGTTTGAAGGCTGTATCTGGCTTACCGTAATAGTTCTTCCCCAAAATATAACTGAAATCAGTGACAGAGCTTTTAATAATTCCGGGATTACCTCAATTACAATACCCGATGGGGTAACGAGCATTGGAAATTTTGCTTTTGCCAATTGTGCATGGCTTACCGATATTACTATCCCTGACAGTTTGGAAACTATCGCGAATAGTGCCTTTAGGGATTGTACAGCGCTAAAAACAATAAACATTCCATCAAGCGTTATCGAAATTGGCAGGTATGCTTTCTTTAATTCCGGCATTGAAAATATAGAATTTCTGGCTTCCATTACCATCATTGAAACATGGTCTTTTTCGGGTTCAAGATTAAGGAATGTAACCATTCCAGAAGGCGTTACAATCATAGAGCCAAATGCTTTTAACAACTGCAGGAATTTGGTAAGCGTAATCATTCCGGCAAGCGTAAGTACAATCGAAAATTCTGCTTTTTCTGTTTGTACTGCGCTTACAAGCGTGACATTTTTGGGAACGATTGATAATATACCTTTTACGGCATCAAGCCCGTTTCCAGGCAATTTGTTAAACGTATATTTTGATTTTGATGAAACCGAAAGGCCTGGTACATATATAACAACAAACCCTGGCAATAATGCTATATGGGTAAAACATGAATAAGAGAAGCTGTTTTTTTTGTTTAATGCTTTTAATTTTTACGGTAAATACCGGAGCCGAAACACAATCCAAAATAGGAATTGGTGCAGGGGTTTCATTTACCGGATACTACGATGAAATAGATTCACCTATCAGGAAGTATTCCAATGCATTAACTTGTTTAATTTTTGGCAATTTTGAAAAGAAAAATCTGCTGCATTCGTTCAATATAAATTTTTTTTGGGGAGATGCAAAAAGAATCGAACCGCACACAGGATACAGGCATATACCCAGTAGTACTATCAGATTATGGATGGATTATTCGTTGAATTTTAATTTACTGGAAACAGGTTTTTATAAACCCTACATTGGTGCAGCGTTTCGTACATTGGCGCATTATACCGGACCTTTAGCCGCAGACAATATGGAATTATTAAATCCAACAGGCGTATTGCTTTTTTCACTGGATTTAAATCTTAGCCATAAATTTACCATTAATAACAGAAATTCGGTATTCGTATCCACGAAAATACCTTTTTTGGGATATGCCGTCCGTCCCCCTTTTGCCGGCCTGGATGGACTCTGGATAAAATATCTTCATGAGGGAACATACATGAAATTTCTAACGTTAGGTGAATTTACAAGTTTTAATAACTATCGTGCGTTTTTGGGTGATGTCAAGTATCATTTTAAAATAAACAACAGGTTTTCTGTTTATTGCGCAATGTTATTTGAACATTCGTCTTTTAATTTTTACCGTCCAAGAAAAGACCTGATGTTTGGCCTTTATAGCGGAGTATCAATATTATTTTAGGAATGAATATGAATAAATTTAAAATTATAATTTTCTATTTAATTTTTTCTTTATCAGCATGTCAATTTTTTTGGACTGAAGATCACGATGCCAGTCCATTGGGAATATTTAACAGTCTCTGGACAGGTTTTGATGAGATGTATGCACTTTTTGAAGCCAGAGAAATTGACTGGGATGAGGCACGGGAACAATTTTTGCCGTTAATTTCGCCGGATATGAGCAATATGGAGCTTTTTTGGGTATGTGCCAGGATGTTGAATACTTTGCAGGATCCTCATGTTACATTGATTACTCCGTTTGGGACATCGTATGTTTTAATTCCTGTTGTCCCATCCAATGATGTTTTTTTTATGAATGAAATAAGAAATGAGTATTTAATTGACAGGGGCAAAACAGCAGGTAACGGAAGAATCATATACGGAACAATCAATCCGGAAAAAACCTCTAAAAATATTGGTTACATTCATTTTGCTGATTTTCAAATAGAGAATAATTTAAATGATAGTTGGGTAAATGATATCGAGACAATTATAAAATACTTTTCGCATACTGATTTTTTGGTATTGGATATTCGTAATTCTTACGGCGGCTTGGGATTAAACATGGAATATATCGCAAGCCGTTTTGTTTTAGAAGAAAAAGATTATAAAAAAGTCAGTACAAAAAACGGGCCTGGCCGGAATGATTTTTCCAATCCTGTAGTATTAACTATCAGGCCTGCAGGTACACGGTATACCAAACCCATTGTATTGCTGACAAATAATGAAACTGTTTCCGCAGCAGAATGGTTTACGCTTGCACTAAGGACACAAAGGCATGTGACGCACGCAGGTGAGCAAACAAAGGGAGCGCTCTCTTCTATGGTTACGAGAACTCTTGTTAATGGATGGAAGTACACATTATCAATTCAGAAAACAACCGATATTAACGGTATTAATTACGAGGGCAAAGGTATAAGCCCAAACGCAGAACATAGACTTAATAATATTGATACCAACCAGGAAATAGGCAGCGATAGACAGCTGGAATATGCTTTAACTTTATATTAGAATATACCAAAAGCATATCCCCTGCGACTTGCACCACATGTGCAAATGAAAGAACCTCTAAACCCTTTTTACAATAATTTTTTTGCCCTTAACGCGCACAATTTTAACTCCCCTGCCTTGCTCTACAGTTTCGCCCTCGGTCTGAACCTCGTAAATTTCCCCATCGATTATTGCCCTTCCGCAAGGACACAGGGATGTTTCTGTAACAGCAATTTTCCCAACAAAGTCCCTTGAATGGAAATTTGTTAGAAAACTATACCTTCTCCCCATTAAATTCCCTTACTGCATTTAAGATAGTTTCTTTTATCATGTCTGCTGTAATTCTTTTATCTATTAATTGTACTTCCTGCCAGCTTTCCTCCGGCACATCTTCAAAAAAACTCAAACTTCTTTTAGCATTAAAAATATTGTCGGTAGAATATTTTTTCTGATAAGATTCAAACATTCTGTTTAACGGCATTTCCTTGAGCAAAAAATATATATCTACAAAGTCTTTTGCCCTGTTTCCGCTAGTTTCTATGGCATGTAGTTTCATGGCAGCTATATCATTTTTTCCCAAATAGGTTATTTGACTATCATGGTACACCGGTTCAACCAGTTCAAAAGGGTGATGAACAAAATCGACCTTGATTTCTTCTATTACCACCTGATAAATCATACTTTGACTGTTAAGGAGCTGATATTTTCCGCTGTGATTTTGTTTTAAATATTTTGTTATTTCCGGTACATATAGTTCATTTTGGGTAAATAAATCAATATCAACCGATATTCGGTGTCCAATCTGCAGTGCAAGCGCTGTTCCTCCAACTAAAAAATAATCTTTAAAAACTGTTTCTTTTTCCAGTTTTCGCAGCAAGTTTAAAAGCCTTTTTGAAACACATCCTTCGTGTAACATGCGAATTCCTTTTTTGGTATTTCATAAAATATACTAAGATAATTCAAAGTTTTCCTGTCAAGCGCCCTGCATTTTACCACTTCTTTCCTGATGCGCTCTTTCCCATAATATTCGTTAACTTTCCATTCGTCTTCCTGCATTCCCATTGTAAACACTCGTTCCAGAATGAACGATGCCCGGCTTTCATAATTAAGCTTGCACATATCTATATCCCAAAACAAAAATTTTGACAGATTCGGTTTTCTTTTTTTACCAGGCATATTTTTATTATACACTTATCCTGCCTTTTTGTCAGGCATGAGTAAGAAAAAAAATCAACGCAAAAACAAAGAATTTCTTGACTTTTTTTAAAAAAAATGAAAAACTGTGAATATGAAAATTGAAAGAATAACCATTAAAGACCTTGATAAACTAAAACATTTTAATCCCGATGGATGGAGTGATATTATTCCCAAAATTGAATATTATGTTAAGTCAGACTATTGCCATCCTGTAAAGATGTTTGATGAAAATGATATTTTTGCGATTGGAGCAGCCATTCTTTACGGTAATACAGGCTGGATAGCTCATATAATTGTAAATGAAAAGTTTAGAAGTCAGGGATATGGAACAAAAATAATAAGTTATTTATGTGAATATTGTAAAAATAAAAACTGCGGAACAATTCTTTTATTTACTACCGATATGGGTTATCCTATGTATAAAAAATACGGGTTTATAACACAAACTGAATTTATTCGATACGAAAAAACCCGCGAAATTGAATATAAGCCCAATGCAAATATCAGAAATATCGAACTAAATGATCATGAAAAAATTTATGAATTGGATAAATTGGCTGTATGTGAAGATCGAGAAAATATTTTATCGCAATATATAAATGACGGTTTTGTTTACTGCCAAAATAACAATATATTGGGGTTTTATTTAACTAGCCTTGGCGAAGGATTAATAATTGCAGTTGAAGAAGAAGCAGGGTTGGAACTGGCAAAGTTAAGAATATCAAACAATAAACTGGCAACTCTTCCTTCAGAAAATATACCAGGAAACAAATATTTTCTGGAAAATGATTTTAAGGAATTGCAAAGGTTAAAAAAAATGACGTATGGAAATGAAATTAATTTTAACGGCAAATACATCTATAACAGGATAGGCGGAAGTTTCGGATAATTTTTGCTGCAAGCCATATATTGACTTTTGTACATACTTCAGGGAAAATACTAAAATGAGCATATTAATTAATACACCACCCCTCCCTAATATCCCGTGGGAGGCAAAACAAGAGTCCTTCGACAAGCGATCCCCCATGTGGCGCTATTCCGGCAACCCGGTAATACCCCGGAATTTATCAGCCAATTCCAACAGCATTTTTAACAGCGCTGTAGTTCCTTTCAACGGCGGTTTTGCCGGCGTATTCCGCTGCGATGACACATCCCGCCGCATGAACATCCATGCAGGAGAAAGCAAAGACGGCATCAACTGGATCATTAAAGACAACCCAATTGATTTTATCAAAACAAATCCCGATCTGCCCGATTCGGAATACAAGTACGACCCAAGAGTGGTACTTATTGATGGACGCTGGTACGTTATTTGGTGCAACGGTTATCACGGCCCCTGCATCGGCATCGGTTATACCGATGATTTTGAAAAATTCTATATGATGGAAAACGTTACCATGCCATTTAACCGCAACGGGGTTCTTTTTCCGCGTAAAATCAACGGACGTTATGCGATATTCACCCGCCCCAGCGATTCCGGGCACACTCAGTTCGGCGACATCATATATTCAGAAAGCCCGGATTTGGAATTCTGGGGAAGACACCGCCATGTAATGTCTCCTGTAAATTCTTCCCAAAGCGGATGGCAGAGTACAAAAATCGGAGCAGGGCCAGCCCCCATCGAAACAACTCAAGGCTGGCTGATGATTTACCACGGTGTTTTAACAAGCTGCAACGGTTTTGTTTATTCATTTGGAGGCGCTCTGCTTGATTTGGACAAACCCTGGCAGGTTATCGCCCGCAGCCGCCCCTACTTTATTTCCCCGCAGGAAATTTACGAATGTGCAGGAGACGTGCCAAACGTTACCTTCCCCTGCGCCGCACTTGTTGACGGCAATACAGGACGTATAGCCGTATACTACGGCTGCGCAGACACAGTAACCTCCCTAACATTTGGCATGGTAGACGAAATTGTAGATTTTATCAAAAAAAATCCAGTTTAGAGTAACAAGGAGATTTAAAAACATGGAAGAACAGGTAAAAGCAGCTTTAGAAAATGTCAGGCCTAATTTGCAGGCGGATGGCGGTGATGTTGAATTTGTATCGGTAAACGAAGATGGAATTGTTTCGGTAAGGCTTACCGGAAAATGCGGTCATTGCCCGATGTCGCACATGACTCTTAAAATGGGAATCGAAAGCTATCTTAAAAAGGAAATACCCCAAGTTAAAGAAGTTGTCCGCGTCGAATAGTTTACTTCCAATAAACCGCCGCGATATGGACGAACGTGGCTGGGAAGAATGCGACTTCATTTTCGTTTCCGGCGACGCCTACGTTGACCACCCCTCTTTTGCGGCAGCGCTTTTGTGCCGCTTATTGGAGGCGGAAGGTTACCGTGTTGGAATAATACCTCAGCCAGACTGGAAAGAAACCTCATCATATAAAGTTTTGGGCCGCCCTCGCTTTGGCTTTTTAGTTGGAGCCGGCAACATGGATTCCATGGTTGCCCACTACACTGCCGCAAAACGCCCACGCCGCGATGATGCTTATTCGCCAGGCGGAAAAAGCGGCAAACGCCCCGACCGTGCTACGCTTGTCTATGTCGAAGGAATAAGACGCGCTTTCAAAGATATTGCAATAATCATCGGCGGAATTGAAGCAAGCCTGCGCCGTTTTGCGCATTACGATTACTGGTCGGACACAGTGCGCCGCTCAATCCTGCTTGATTCAAAAGCGGACATACTCATTTACGGAATGGGAGAAAAACCGCTGCTTGGTATAACACGCGCTTTGGCAGCTGGTGAAAAAATCAGCAGTATTCGCAATGAAAGAGGGACATGCGTCCGTGTCAATAAAAAAGAGGCACGCGCTCAGTGGAAAGATGCAATTCTGCTGCCTGGTTACGAAACAACAAAAGGAAAAAACGAAGATGCGTTACGTGCATTTGCCGAACACTTTATGATACAAAAACAAAACGCCGATCCTTTAACTGCCAAACCATTAATAGAGGAAAATGACGGCGAACGCTGGGTTATTCAAAATCCGCCTGCCCTGCCCCTCTCCACAGAAGAACTGGATAAGTTATACGAACTCCCCTTTACCCGAAAAATACATCCCATGTATGAAGCAACAGGCGGTATTCCCGCTCTTAAAGAGGTTTCCTTTTCGCTGGTATCCAGCCGGGGATGTTTTGGCGGCTGCTCTTTCTGTTCGATCTCAAAACATCAAGGGCGCGCTGTCACAGGACGCAGCAAGGAAAGCCTTGTTCGTGAAGCGCGCAAACTCGTAAAACACGCAGATTTTAAAGGCTTCCTTCATGATGTTGGCGGACCTACGGCAAACTTTTTCCGTCCGGCTTGCGGCAAACAAAAAAGCGGCGGATTTTGCAGGGATCGCGAATGTTTATACCCTGCTCCATGCCCAAAGTTAAAAGCAGATCACTTTTCGTACTTAAAAACACTGCAAGTTTTACGGGAAATACCCGGCATCAAAAAAGTATTCATCCGATCCGGCATCCGTTTTGATTATATTCAATACGATAAAAAGTGCGGAAAAACTTTTCTGGAAACCATCTGCCACCACCATGTAAGCGGTCAATTAAAAGTTGCCCCAGAACATGTTTCACCAAATGTCCTTGATGTTATGGGAAAATGCGAACATTCATGTTATGAGCAATTCAGAAAAGATTTTACAGAAATTAACAAAAGGCTCAATAAAAAGCAGTATTTGTTACCGTACTTTATTAACGCTCATCCGGGAGCGGGCATAAAAGAAGCGGTTGAACTTTCGCAGCACTTAAAAAAAACCGGTTTCATCCCCGAACAAACCCAGGAGTTTTACCCCACGCCCGCAACCTTATCCACAGTAATGTACCACACAGGCCTTGACCCGCGAACCATGAAGCCGGTATACGTTGCAAAAGAAGAAAAAGAACGCCAAAAGCAGCGCGAGCTAATACAGAAACTACGATAAGAGTTGTTACCACAACTCGTTTAACATAAAACTCACCTGTTAAATCTTTCAATAACCGGCAGCAGCGCCCGCATGCGTACAACCCTGCCGCCGCCGCCGGTTCTGTGGCGGTATCGTTCTCCGTCGTCGGCAAAAGGTATTTCTTCGCCGGGGAATGCTGCATAGCGTTTTTTAGACCAGTTAAGTGACGGGTCTTTGAGCGAAATGGCAGTGTTGGCCGGATTGAAATAAACAAATGAGTCATGGACACCGCGTTCATGCGGCAATCCAACACTGGTGCATTGCAGATAACGGATTACCCCTCTTGTCCAATCGATAGATTGAATTATTGCCGAATGGATTACCCTGCCGTCGACATCCCTAAAAAGTATAACATCAGCAGGACGCAGATTTTGTATGGAATCGTCAACCGCGATTATCTGAGGGCTTCTGGAATTGAAAAATGAAGTGCCGGCATAAAGCGCAGGGTCTGCGCCGCGCGGAACTCCCAAAAACGGCGATAAAACCCTTCCAAGGTCCAGCCCGCCCTGCTCGCCAATGTAAGAGAGGATATTCCAAACAAGAGCGGAACAATCCAGCCCCACAAGTCCAATACAGAATAGGTAATTGTATACATCGCTTTCCAGTGCGCCCCTTCCTGATACCAACACATGGGGAAGGTGAGGAAGCCCGCGATAGGTTCCGGCTTTTATCCGTGTTATGATAAAAAGGTCTGTGGTACTAGACCAGGTTTGATTTGTCATATCAAAAACAACAACTTTTTCCCGTCCGGAAGAAAGTACATCGATATATTCCTGGAATGGTCTGGAATCCAATATTTCTTCTATGATGGGCCATAGCACTTCTGGAGTTCCTTTACCGTTTGCCACAATTCTCATTCTGGATTCCAGAAGCAAATCGCGATCGTTGTTCATTGCAAACGGAAGGCGGATGGTCATTACCCTGCCGTCGATTATTCTTGTTCTAAAACATTTTCTGTAAGCTTCTTCTATGATTCGTTCAATTGCGTTTCCCCAAAGAAAAGCCGGATCAGAAAACGCCGCCAGGTGATCTTCTTGCGCAAATGTATACGGCGCTAGAATTATTAGTAAACCCAGTATTTTTCTTTTCAAAACTTTCCAGACACCCAATAGCCTAACCACTATACAGCTTTAAAAACAATCGAGATATTTTATTGGATTAAAGTTGATGAACTACCGCTTAATTACGGAAACAACCCTTTCAAGAACCTTTTTTCTATCCAGTGGTTTTACGATGTAGCTCTTTGCTCCCATTAGAAGACATTTTTTTACGACATCTTCTTTGCCCAATGCGCTGACCATTATTATATTGGCCTGCTTATCAAACTCGAGAATTTTTTCCAATGCAGAAACACCGTCCATAACTGGCATAGTAATATCCAGGGTAACTAAATCGATGTTAGGATGCAAAGCTTTGTATTTTTCTACTCCCTGGGCACCATCGGCAGCAGTATCGGCCACTTCAAAACCTTCGGAAGAGAAAATCTGACCTAACTGCTTTGCTATAAACATTGAGTCATCAACAACTAGAACCCGATACGGGACACCCTCTGGTTTTATTCCCTCAGCGGTTTTTTCATTGATATTTGGCATATCACTCTTTGCTATCATCCGGTACGCTCCTATTCTTACATAATATGCTATAATTAAAAAAATGTCAAGTACACGATATACAAAAATAACACATAAAAAGAGGGATTTATGAAAGCGCCTTTTTTCCTTGCGCCAATGGCAGAAATCAGTCATAGGGCGCTTAGGGAACTAATCGAGGATTTTGGCGGCTGCGACTGTTATTTTTCCGAGATGATCAGCGCTGCCGCCCTTTTGGCCAATGGCCCCTTTGAAAAGTGGTATATCGACTCCGCCCCAAAGCCGGAAAAACACGTTTTTCAGCTAGTTGGCTCGAATCCAGAGGTAATTTCCCGTGCCGCCGCCGTACTTGACAGGCTGGATTGTGCCGGAATCGACATAAATATGGGTTGCAGCGCCCCATTAATCCGAAAAACCGGCGCAGGAGCCGCCTGGATGGCGTCAATCGACAATGCAGGCCGCTTAATTTCCCAGGTTAGACCACAGACAAAACGCCGCCTAAGCGTTAAGTTACGAATCGGTTTTAATGAAGATTTTGACTATTTATTGCGTTTTTGCCGCTGCCTGGAAGATGCCGGGGTAGAGTTAATTACACTGCACCCCCGCACTGTCATGGAAAAGTTCAAACGTACAGCCCGCTGGGAATATGTAGCTCTGCTAAAAAACGAGTTAAAAATCCCGGTGGCAGGGAATGGGGATGTGGCCTCACCGGAAGACCTTCTCCGCCGAGCTGCCAGCCCCTGCGATGCAGTCATGGTTGGGCGGGCAGCGGTTAAGATGCCGTGGATATTTGCGCAAGCGAAAAACAATGAAGAATTTACTCCAAACATCGAGGAAACTGGGCTTAGGTTTTTGGAGCTTTTGGCGCTTTACCAGCCGCCGGAGTTTCATATTTCCAGAGCGAGGCGCTTTTTTGGCTTTTTCTGCGATAATTTGCTCTGGGGGAATTACCTTAAAAACCTTTTAAACCGCGAGGAGAGCCTTACCGGGATAAAACGTGTTTGGCAGGAGTTTTTTGCGGAGGGGTCAAGTTAATGTAGTGGTACTTGAGCCTTTTCCAAAACTAACCGAGTTTTGGGAAAGGCTCAATTGTCAAATTGAGAATTACTGCAAATTGCGGTATACTAATTGACTGTTTATATTTTTATATGGTAGAATGACGTAAATGAGCCAAACAAAGCAAAGAGCGAACTGCAAACAGATATGTTGCCCATCCAATTATTCTCGAACAACACTATTATCTATTCTTTGTTATCTAATACCCGCACCACACCTGCCCCCACCCCCCAACACTCCCCGCACAAACCACA
>JAITFY010000096.1 GCA_031281025.1 Treponema sp.
GCCTGACCTTCGCGAAAGAATGGGCGAAAATCCCTGTACAAAAATTCGATGCTGTATTTTGAGGCTGCTTCTTCTGCAACAAGTTTTATTAATTCATGATCCTGATATGGGCTTATTAATAATGTGGTTGTAAAAGAATCAAAACCATTTTTTGATGCAAAAGATGCAGTTTTTTCCATGCGCATTTTGTAACATGTTTGACAACGTGTTTGTGATTGCATTTTTAAAACAGGAGATTCATCAGATGGTAACATCAATATAAGTTTTTCGTTATCTGCATATGTTTGCAGACAGTCATAACGGGATTTGTATTCGGTGTTGGGATGGATATTTGGATTATACCAAAACAAATGAGGTTTTATGCCTTCGCTCCTAAAGTTATTAACGCAGGAAATTGAGCATGGAGCGCAGCAGCAGTGCAGAAGCAATTTCATAACATACTCACCGGGTCTACATCAATTTCAAGATAGGTTTTTAAATCCTTGCCTTTTTCATAAAGAGGAAGAAGTTCATGGGTTATACGGTGAATGATCCCCATCGATGAGCTGCGAAGAATTAACTGCCGCCTGTAATTGCCGTTGATAACGGATATGGGACATTCTGCAGGGCCAAGTTTATCGGCATTTTTGGGAAGCAATGGTTCAACCAAAGAAGCAAGACGTTTGATCGCCTGGTCTGCGTTTTTTTCGATTTTTGATCGTATGACAAACCTGATAAGCCTTGTGAAAGGAGGAAACCCAAGCGCTTTTCGCATTTGTAATTCGGCGTTAAAAAACCCGGAAACATCCAAGGCGCAGGAGCGGGTGATAACCGGATCTTCCAAACGCAGTGTTTGAACAATGACTTTGCTGTCTGGAAAGTAACGGCCTGCGCGCCCTGCAACCTGCACGATGAGGGAAAATGTACGTTCGGCAGCGCGAAAGTCCGGCATGTGAAGTCCTGTGTCTGCAAAAACAACCCCGACAAGGCGGACATTGGGAAAATTTAATCCTTTGGCAACCATTTGTGTTCCCAAAAGAATATCCACCATGCCGGATTTAAATAACAGAAGTGAATCTTCTAAGCCGCCGCGTTTTCCTGCTGTGTCTGCATCTACACGTCGAATTCTTAAATCGGGGAATGTATTACGCACTTCTTCTTCGATCATTTGTGTACCAAAGCCGCGGTATCCTGCTTCTACGCAGCCGCAATTTGAGCAGGCAGCCGGCGGTATTTCGCTGTAACCGCAGTAGTGGCAGATACAGCGCCCGCGGCTTTTATGCCATGTAAGGGAAACTGAACAACGGCGGCAGGTTTGTTCATGACCGCAATCGGGGCATTGGTAAAAATGAGCAAAGCCCCTTCTATTTAAAAATAGTATGGTTTGCCTGCCCATTTGTGCCGTTAAACGAATTTCGTCTTTTAGCTCTTTTGTCAGGCAGCCGCCGGTTTTTGCAAGGCTTACCGCTTTTATTTCCGGCATTCCTCCGCCGGAAACTCGCCTGGAAAGATCAAGGCGTTTTATACTGCCGCCGTCCGCCATTAATTTCCAGGCTTCCGCCGATGGAGTAGCGGAGCCCATCACAAGTTTTGCACCCTCCTGAGCGCAACGCCGAATCGCAATTTGGCGTGCATGGTAACGCGGAGTATTTCCCGATTTATAAGAGCCGTCATGCTCTTCATCGATAATGATAAGCCCTAAGTTTTTTACAGGGGCGAATACTGCACTACGCGGACCAACAACAATCGGGGTTTCTCCATTTCGTATACGCGTCCACTGCGTTAAACGCGCAGACGGGCTCATCCCGGAGTGCAGTGTCGCAGCAAGAGAACCAAACCTGCTTCCGATCATCTGCGCTGTCTGGTGGGTAAGGGAAATCTCCGGCACAAGGTATATTACAGATTTGCCGGCATTTAAAAAATGCTGTGCAGCGCGGATAAACACTTCCGTTTTCCCCGATCCTGTAACTCCAAACAAATAAAACATCTCAGGAAGCGTTGGTTGCTCTTTGCCCTCTATTATTTGTTCTCTGCTATTTGTTATTTCAAGTAGCGCATCGGCTTGTTCATTGGAAATTGACAAAGTAGGCTCGGTAATTTCTTCGTCTTCAGGCAGGTTGGGGACAACTATCTTTCTGCCAGACGGGATCATAACAGAAAGAGCCTGCCCGGTACTGCAAAAATAAAAATCCGCCATCCATTTTGCCAACTCGATATTTGTATTGTCGAATATGGTTTCTTCGTCTACAACCCGCCTGATGGTTTTTATAACATCAGGTTTTACACCTTCGGGCGGACTTTCCCGCTGCCCAATAATATAAGCAAGACAATCCCTGCGCCCAAACGGAACCATAACCCGTTTACCAACAGTTGCAAGTTTTTTTTCATCAATTTTATATGTAAAAGCTTGATCTGCGGGAATATCAAAAACCAAATCAAATAAAACATTCTCCACACTGTACTCCAGTCTCAGCCATCAATTTTAGTTCGCAGAAGTTTTAAGTCTTCCCAAGCAGGGCGTTTGTAATTTTCGTTATGCAAAAGTGCAGAAGGATGGTATGTAACAAGAACAGGAATTGTCACATTTTCTATTTTATAGTCAAAAAACTTCCCCCGTATTTTTCCTACCGGTTCTGTTGCTTTAAGCAAAGATTGAGCGGCTACATTTCCAACAAGTAAAATAATTTTGGGGTTAAGCAGGAGAATCTGCCTGTGAAGAAAAAACGAACAAGCCGCTCTTTCTTCCGGGTATGGGTCTCTGTTATTTGGCGGTCTGCATTTTACAATGTTGGCAATAAAGCAATTGGTATTACGGGATAAATTGATGGCAGCAAGCATTTTGTCCAATAATTGCCCGGCCTTGCCGACAAACGGCCTGCCTAAAGTATCTTCATCAGCGCCCGGCCCTTCACCAATAACCATAACAAGAGGGTTTGTAACACCTTCTCCGGGAACAGAATTTTTTCGAGTGCTTCCAAGCTGGCAATTTTGACACGACTTTATTTCCAGCGCAATCTGCTCTAAAGAATCATCATTTTTTGAGCCTTGTGTATTTTCTATAAAATTTTCTGTATTGTCAAAATCATAAACTTTTTTTTCACTTAGATAACCGCAGGAAAGGTAATCATTAGTAAGATCGAGGAAATCTGCGATATTTTGTTTTTCTAAAGAGGTCATAGATATAATTGAACCGTAACAACCGGTGTTAGTAAAGGGGTAAAAAAAGTAATTCAAACAAAAAAAAGACCGCGCAGCAGCGCCAAGGGACGTTACTACGCGGTCAAAGTGGACAGACACTTAACTGTCCTGCAACTGTAAGCCTTTCCAACGGAACCCCACCCCAGGCTTACAGAAAACCTCAAGATATTTGCTGATCAACTCCGTTTTTTTTAATTTCATCGATTACGGTCATAAATTCGTCTAAATCATTAAAATGTTTGTATACTGAGGCAAAACGTATATAGGCCACTTTGTCTATTTTGCCAAGTCTTTCCAACACCATATCTCCAATTATTGAAGTAGATATTTCACGGCTGTCTTTACTTAAAATCACAGTTTCATCTTCAATTTCGTTTACAAGGTTTTCGATTTGCATTTGCGAAAAGGGGCGTTTTTCGAGCGCTCGAACCACTCCGCGTTCCAGTTTTTCACGGTCAAAAGGTTCACGTCTTGAATCCTTTTTTATGACCATAAACTGTCTTTCTTCGATTTTTTCATAACTTGTAAACCGGTAACCGCAACTGATGCACTCCCTGCGGCGGCGCACAGCATCGCCGTTGGCAAGACTTCGTGATTCTATAACTTTATCTTCGATAGTGCCGCAATGGGGGCATCGCATATAGTGTTACCTTCCTGTAAAACCGCTATGTATAGTACGCTATATAAAGCTTACGATTTCTATAGATAGTACCATATATGTGGTGTATGTGTCAATGGGGTATACAATATATGGGGTATACAATATATGGGGTTCTACTGCAATTATTGGCAAGTTCAGAAATGTTTGCATTTTAGGGTTATTTGGCGGTCTTTCGGCGCCAAAAGGGTCTTAGCGAATAATCTAGTTTAAGTATTATTCTGTTCATTGTTCTACTCCATATATGGAAATAAATTGTTTTAAGTTAGGTAATATTCTAATAAAAATATAACTTGACGATTAGATTATATTTCAGTATGATTTTTTAAATGAGGTATTATTATAAGAAACTGTTTTTGTTTTCAATTATTCTTATTCTTTCGCTTAGCATGTGTAGAAGAAATTCCGAAATAAAATCTGAAAATACTGATGAAATTAACACTCATAATGACATTGTTACAAGTATTATTATGCCGGAAATTATTAATTCTGTACCAAGTATTACCATCGATGATAATACTATAGAATTACTTGGGTTTAGAAATACAAGATTACAAATAGAAAATTCTAATGAGAATAAATTCATCGGTTATGTTGATTTTAATACAATTAATTCAGAATTACTTATCGGAGATATTTTTGTTTACGAAAAATATATAGTTATAGAATATTTACAACCAAGTGGAGGTAGATGGTCTTCTATTGGATGGAATGTTTACGAATTTAACGAAAATCTGAAAATTACAGAATATAAAAATCTTGGCATAAAATTATATGAACGTGATTATGGTAGTTTTATTGGTATTTATGATAATCTAATATTTGTTGATATTGGCTCTGATCCTGGAATTAGAGGAATAGAAATATTTGATATTGTAGACAATATCTCTGTACTATTAGCCAATTATATAGACAGGGTTACTTTCAGAGATAATGTGGTTGGAGGACTGATATTTACTGAATGGCACTCAAGGAATCCTGATATTGGTGATAAGTTAAAAAATACCTACTTTGATTATATGGAAGGAACGCCAAAACCTGATGAGAGTTTTTCATCAACGATAGAATTTATAATGCATTATAGTCAGAACTTAATAACACACGAAATTATTTTTCAATCTGGAGAATATATTCATGTGCAATAATCAGATGAACAAAAAGAACTATTATACTGTTAGATGTCTTTGATTATTCTTCAAATAACTCATTTCTGTTCACCAGTCGTTTTCTTTGCCATCATCATTTTCAAAAACTAGTACTTTGTTTTGATCTATATTCATTTATTTGTAACCTACAGTATTGTTCGCTGTTCCATGAAATATTTATGTCTGTAAAATTATCATTTGTGTTGGATGGCAATAGGTTTTGAAGTAATAGCATATTTCTTGGGCATTGTAAATACATAGTTTTCAGTGCGTT
>JAITFY010000034.1 GCA_031281025.1 Treponema sp.
GATACACTTGTAGGTGAGCGGGGGCTTACGCTTTCGGGTGGTCAAAAACAAAGGACTGCTGTGGCAAGGGCAGCAATCATGGACAGTGAATTTTTAATATTGGACGACTCGTTTTCTGCTGTAGATAATGAAACAGAGTTTAAAATTCTAAGAGATTTGCGGAAAGAAAGAAAGGGACGCACAACAATAATTATTTCGCATCGTGTTTCTACTCTTAAATACTCGGACAATATACTGGTTTTGGATAAGGGAAAAATACTTGAATACGGAAAACCTGACGATTTAATTAAAGCCGAAGGTTATTACAGTAAAATGGCTGCTTTCCAAAATATGGTATCGGAGAAGTTACATGGCTGAAAGTTATTTTGAAACCGATACCATTACAAAAGAATATGACAGCCGTCTTGTCCGCAGAATTCTTTCGTATCTTAAACCGTATAAACATCTTGTTTTTTTTACCCTTGGAGCTTTGGTAATTTCAACTCTGGGAGAACTATTTATTCCCATCTTGTTAAGGCGGATTATTGACGATGGAATAATGGATAAAAATACTTCTGTTTTAATTCATGGCTGCATTATTTATTTTATTTTACTGGTATTTGTTTTTGGTTTTTCTTTTTTACAAACTTTAACTGCAAATTTGATGACTCAACGTGTAATGAAGGATATGCGCTTAAGTCTTTTTAAAAAAACGCTCTCGCAATCAACCGGCTACCTTTCGCGCCACCCTGTCGGCAGAATCGTTACGCGATTAACAAGCGATGTGCAGACAATGGATGAGTTTTTTACAACTGTATTGGTTGCTTTTATAAAAGATATAGCGATAATGACAGGAACGTTAATTACAATGTTTATTCTTTCGCCGCGGATGGCAGTTATGGTACTTATTACCCTGCCGCCTGTGGTTATTGTAACATTGATTAGCCGTGTTAAAGCACGGGATGCATTCAGAAAACAAAGGATAGCCTCATCAAAGGTATATTCATTTCTTGCAGAACGGCTTGCAGGAATGCAGGTTGTGCAAATTTTCAGGCAGGAAGAAAAAAGCTTAAAGGAATTCAAAAAAGGAAACCGTGAATTATTGGATGCAAACCTTGGAGAAATGTATGTTTTTTCGACATTCAGACCGGTTATAGAATGGCTGAGCACATTATCAATGGCAGTTGTCATTGTTGTGGGAAGCTATCTGCTTTTGAATGAACAAGGTATTATTTCCATTGGAGTAATGATTGCATTTATCAATCTGGTTCAGATGTTTTTTAATCCTGTAACGGATATTGCGGAAAAATATACAATGCTGCAATCCGCAATGGCTGGGGGAGAAAAAGTATTTGAGTTAATGGATACCAATGAGCAGATTCCAGACATTAAGAATACCAAAGAAGAACATGGGATTAGAGGGCACATTGAATTTGAGAATGTTCATTTTGCCTATAAAGCTGGTGAAGATGTTTTAAAGGGACTTAACTTTTCTGTAAAACCAGGGGAAATGGCGGCAATTGTCGGTTTTACAGGGGCGGGAAAAACCACTTTAATAAATGTGCTTACACGATTATGGGATATAAATGCCGGTGATATCAGGCTTGATGGTAAACCGGTAAAAACCATTCCGCTTGCGCAACTACGCAGTTCCATAATGCCAGTTACTCAGGATGTAACTTTATTTTCCGGCACGATAGAGGAAAATATCAGTCTTGGTTTACCTTTATCCGAGGAAGAAATAATAAACGCCGCAAAAACAGTTCATGCCCATGATTTTATTTCTGCTTTACAGAATGGTTATAAAACCGTGTTGTCCGAAAGAGCAACAAATATTTCTACAGGGCAAAGGCAGCTTATAAGTTTTGCCCGTGTCATTGCCCACAATCCAAAAGTGGTTATTCTTGATGAAGCTACAAGTTCTATCGATACCGAAACAGAACGGTTGATTCAACTTGGAATGAAAAAAGTCCTGACAGGAAGAACATCCTTTGTTATCGCTCACAGGCTTTCCACGATAAAAGACGCAGATCGTATTTTGGTTCTTTCAAATGGTTGTGTAGTAGAAGAAGGCAGACATGAAGAGCTAATTGCACTTGATGGGATATATTCCGGGCTTTATAAGTTGCAGTATGCGGATAATGGTTGATTCTTTGATTTTTATCCCTTATTCGAAAAGCAGCGCCATAAAATTTTCATTATCCAATGCATGTATATATTCATTAATACTTACACTATTTAGCAGACAATTTATTTCATTGTACTCAAATCGATGTCCTCTAAATATTTCTTTTAGTTCTTCCAAATCCTTGCTACCAAAAAAATCGCCGTAAAAAGCAATGTTCTTTATTATCCCTTCTTTAGCAATGTCCAACAGAACTTCGATTTGGCCGCAGCCTTCTAAACGCCTGATTTTTCTTATGGTAAAGGGGGGTGAGTTGCCGTAATTCCAGCTCCATTGGGAATAGACGTTTTGTTTTAGTTCATCTATTGCTGTTTCCTGTTCCTTATTAAGCGAATATTCTTTCATGTTAAGAGCATTTAACAAATGGTTTTTTAGAACAATGCGGAATTCATTTACAGGCATATCTGTTTTCATATACGGCCTGATGTTTGTTACCCGGCTTTGTATAGATTTGATTCCTTTAGATTCGATCTTGTCATCTGTTGGGTTTAACGCTTTGGAAAGTACATTAAGATTGGAATCGTATAGAATAGTTCCATGGTGCATTATCCTGTCTTGTTTAATGTATTGGGCATTGCCCGATATTTTTTTTCCTTCTACAGTCATGTCATTGCGCCCTGAAATCTCAACCGGAATGCCGAACGAAAGTAGAGCTTTTTGAATTGGCTGGCAAAAAGCGGCAAAATCGATTGTCTTTTTCCTGCCTGCACCGGTGATAAACGTAAAATTAACGTTTCCCAGATCGTGATACACAGCTCCGCCGCCGGAAAGCCTTCTTACAACGCTGATGTTATGCGCATTTACAAAAGCCGGGTTAATTTCTGCTATCGTATTCTGATGTTTGCCCACGATTATAGAATTGTGATTTTGCCAAAGCATAAAATAGCTATGGCGGTGGTCCAGGAAATCGAATATAAATTGTTCCAGCGCCAGATTGCGGCAGGGGTCGGAGGTGAAGCTTTCTATGTAGTAATTCATCCTATAACATGATAATATAAGATTCACAGATACTTTTGCAAGGAGGGTTTGAGTGTTATATGAAAACAAAAGCAGTTCGTTTGTACGGAGTTAATGATTTAAGGCTCGAAGAATTTGAACTCCCCCAAATTAAAGAGGATGAAATTCTTGCAAAGGTAATTCTGGATTCGATCTGTATGTCCAGCCACAAACTTGTTATACAAGGCGCTAATCACAAGCGCATACGGCACGATTTGAATAAAAATCAGCCGATAATCGGGCATGAATTCTGCGGCATCATCGAAAAAGCCGGCGTTAAATGGGCCGGCCAGTTTAAAGAGGGAGACAAGTTTGCAATACAGCCGGCATTAAATGTTCCAGATTCAAATGGAGATGTTACCCTTTGGGCCCCTGGTTATTCCTACGAATTCATAGGAGGGAATGCAACTTATGTTATTATCCCCAATGAAGTAATGGAAATGAATTGCCTTCTTGAATACAATGCGGATAATTTTTACATGGGCTCATTGGCAGAACCCGTATCCTGTGTTATAGGAGCATTCCACGCGCAGTATCACACCAAAGCCGGCTCCTATGTTCATTCAATGGGTATTGTAAAAGGCGGCTCAATGGCGCTTCTTGCAGGAGCAGGGCCAATGGGGCTTGGAGCAATCGATTATGCCATTCATAATCCGCGTAAACCTTCTCTTCTTGTTGTAACCGATATTGACGAAAATCGCCTAAAGCGGGCGGCGGAGCTTTTAACTGTGCAAGAGGCAAAAAAAAACGGAGTTAAACTTATATACGTCAATACAAAAGAAATTGAGAATCCTGTTGAACACTTAAAGAACCTTAACAACGGAAAACTTTTCGACGACGTTTTTGTTTTTGCGCCTGTAAAACAAGTTCTGGAAATGGGCGACCGGCTTTTGGGGCGTGACGGCTGCCTGAACTTTTTTGCAGGGCCCAGCGATCCGTCTTTTTGCGCGCAGCTAAATTTTTATAATGTCCATTATGCGTCAACGCATATTGTTGGAACATCGGGCGGCAATACCTGTGATATGAAAGAATCCCTTGCCATGATGGCAAGCGGAGAACTTAACCCCGCCTTTTTGGTTACCCACATTGGCGGCCTTGATGCGGCTGCCCAAACAACCATCAATCTTGACAAGATCCCCGGCGGCAAAAAGCTGATATACACCCATAAAAAAATGGAGCTTACAGCAATCGAAGAATTTGCAGATAAAGGAAAGACAGATCCCTTTTTTGCAAAATTGGCACAGATTTGCGCCAGAAACAATGGACTGTGGAATACCGAAGCGGAAGTTTACCTGCTGGAAAATGCGCCGGAGATTTAATGCAGCATGATTTGCCCGCCTGTTACCGGGACTGCCTGCCCTGTTTCGTATTCCTGTTCCACGATATAAAAGATCGCTCTTGCGAGGTCTTTCCCCGTGCAGCCCCTCTTCATTGGGACTCTTGATTCATAGGAGGCGCGGATATCGGTTATGGTTTTTGCTCCGGGCACTTTGCCGGTTTTTAAGTACTGGGCAAACAAGCCATTCTGCGGGTCAGACCAAAGCGGGCTGTCCAGGAA